>NZ_JBUDZG010000006.1:0-212781 GCF_054950075.1 Acidovorax sp. Q11
CCGCACCCGAGGCGATGGTGTCGCCCTCCCAGTCACCCAGGCGCGCTCGCTTGTCCACGATGGCGGGGCGCTGTGCGATGCCCACGCGATCGCGCAGCTGCCCCGCACCCGTGTGTGCCTTGCGCCGGTGCTGGCCGCAACGCAGGCGCGGTGCAACCTGCCCCATGCGGCGCAGCCGGTTGTAGATGCAGGTGTGGCTGATGCGCAGGCGCCTTTCCAGCCCCAGGCGGGCTGCTGCCTGCTGAGGCGACAGGTCCAGCTGCAGATACGACAGCACCAGCGCCCACTGGGCATCGTCAAAGCGCTGAGCGTTGGTCTGGCCGCTTTGGCGCGCAAGAGCCTGTTGATGGGCTCTTGGGGCTTGGTACACCTTGCTGGCGCTGCTGTTGCGCCGGATCTCGCGGGCAATGGTGCTGCGGTGGCGCCCCAGGCGCAGGGCTGTCTGCGTGATCGACAGCCCCACGTCGCGCAGACATTGGATTTGGTAACGTTCGCTTTGGCTCAGATGGGTGTAGTTCATGGTGCACTTGGGTTGACTGGCAGGTCACACAAGTCATCTTCACTCACTTGTCTGGGCCTACCTTTTGGCTACGTGCACTTCGTTGTTTAAACCGCCAAGAAAAAAAGGGCTCTGCGCGCTACCATAAAGGATTTGTTGCTATATATTTTATAGCAACCCCATGCTGTCGCTTTTTCCTGGAATCACCCACCGCGCCTGCGCCTGCTCTGAAATGGCCCGCCCGAAGCAGGCTGGCCATGTCGGCCGTCAAACACCCCTCGCTGCCACCGGGGCGTCTGCACGTTTTGGTGACCGCAGGCCCTCTCTGCGCAGGCGGTCTGCTCTGCCGCTACAGCGGCCGAGGGTGCCGCGCCCTTCCGTTGGGGCGTGGTTTACGAATTACTCGGTTTCTTCAAACACCAAGGCGGGCGTGGCCATGACACGGGCCATCTGGCCCAGGTCTTCGATCATCCGGTTGGCGAAGTAGCTGTTCTGCGTGTCTGGCTCCAGCGCGGCCACGGCCAGATTGGCGCGGGGTTGGTTCAGCGGGACGTAGAAGCTGCCTGCCGGAGCATCCACAGCGCTGCGCACTGTGGACACCTGGACACGTACGATGCCGGTGCCGCCGGCAATGGTGCCAATCACGTCCTGGCGGTCGCCGGTTTCGCGCGCGGTTTCCCGGTAGGTTTCGGCCAGCATGGCGCCGGGCTCGGCCACACGCATCACTTGCAGGCCCAGCAGCCGCAGGCGCTCCACCGCCGCTGTGGAGCCCGCCGCCAGCCAGTATCCGCAGGGACGTGCGCGCGACTTGGTGGCACGCAGGGTGAGCGACGAGTTCCAGTCCACGCGGATGGTGCGGTCTGCACCGGTCTCCGGGTCCAGGAAGTCCAGGTCCCGTTGGGTGGGGGTGGCTGCAGCCTCTACCACCACCTGATCGCGGCAGGCCTGGGCGCTCACGTCCCGGGCGACAAAAGAACGCACCTGTTCGAGGTTGGCGGCCCGCTCGGCCGTGCTGCGCAGGGCGCTGGAGATGGCGGTAACCTGCGAATGCACACGGCGCTGGATGTGCATGCGGCCAATGCCCACGCCGCGTGTCTCGATGAGCAGGCTGACGGTGTTCTTGAGGCCATTGACGTTGCGCCCCGTGTCGGGCTGCGTGCCGCCCATGGAGATGCGCTTGTCCTCCAGGTTGGTCGAGGTGGTGTAGTACCAGTCGCTGGTGATGCCCTGGGCCTTGAGCGCGGCCACCATGGGCTGGTGGTACCACTCTTGCGATGCCTTGGTCAGGAACTCGGGGTAGTTGGCTGTGGTGGTGTACTGCAGCAGGGCGTCGTAGCGCTGGACGGCGTTGAACTTCTGCAGGTATCGGCCCACCACGGTGTATTCGTGGGCATCCACCACCAGGATGGGACGGTAGTCGTTGATGACCCGGGCCAGTGCGCGGGCCTCGGGGGTGTTGAGCAGCAGGTGGTCGCGGTTCATGTCTGTGCCATTGGCCGTGACGCGGGTGCCGACCTCGGCACCATCGGGATTGGCGCGGGGCACCACCACCACGTTGATGCGGTCCAGCAGCGGCTCCAGCAGCCCCTGGGCCAGTTCACTGCTGATGACCAGCAAGGCTTCGCTGCCTGCGGGCTCGTCACCATGCTGCTGGCCGATCAGCACCACCGTGGGGCGGCCGCTGTTGTCCAGGCTGGCGGGGTCCGTGCCTGCCGCGCGGGTGAGCAGCAGCCCCTGGATGGGCTCGCCGCGCTGCGAGGTACCGATGTTGAGCAGCTTGGTGCGTGTGGCGCCACGGGGGACTGCATCCGAGAGGGACCGCAGCCATTGGCCCAGCTCGGCGTTGGTGGTGAAAGCCCGGCGATCCTGTGCCAACCCCGGAGTGTTGTAGGAAATGGGTGGATTGGGGAAACGTGCGGCAACGGCGGCGCTGTAGGGCGGCGCCATGGGGCCTTCGTTCTGCACCACCAACGGTGCAGCCGGGGGCAGAGGGGTGGACACCACGGCTGCGCGCTGTGGCGGCTGCTGCGGTGGCAGTTGCTGCTGGCCCAGCGGCGCAGGCACCACCGTACCCTGCTGCGCGCGTGGCAGCGGGGCTGGAGCGGTGGGCCGCTGGGCGGCTGGTGTGGAGGGCCAGGGGGGCAGCGGTGTGCTGCCACAGGCCGTCAGCAGCAGGGCAGCGAGGGTGGCTGAGACCGTCCAGCGCATGGCCCGCAAGGAAGCCGTGACGGGGCGGGCGGTGTCTGTCCCTGCGTGGGGCGTGCGGCGAAGAGATGGGTGCATGGTCATGGGTGTTCTGCCAAGGGATGCCTCGCTGGGGGCGTCTGTGCCATGGATGTTACCTGTGCAGTTGTGCCAAGCTGTATCGGCGTACATCCCGTTGCAATGCGCTGGTTGACATGGCGAGGGGTCTGCACTCCAGGCCGAATGGTCTTGTGGCGATGGCTATGGTGGCGACTGTGGTGTTGCGGGCGGCATCTTGAGCCGCAGCAGCGCACGCACAAACCCATGGTCGGACCGGGTGCGGTCGCGGCCTTCGTGCAGGTGGTCGTTGAAGTAGTCCACCCGGCGCACATCACCCACGCTGTTGCGCCCGGTGGCCATGAACTCTTCGCTCACCAGGATCTGGTCAAGCACGGAGGGCGAACCCTGGTGGATGTGCGAATACGCCACGTCTTTTTTCAGGGCAGCCTCGCCCTGGAGGTCATAGGCGTTGAACAGTGCCACATCCCGCGCCGATCGGTCGTATGCGATCTCGGTGGTGGCGCAGATGAGCTGGGTGGTCACGCTGTCAGGCGTGTCGTTGAAGTCGCCCAGCACCACCAGCGGGATGCTGGTGCGGTGCAGCAGGTCGATGATCAGGCAGCGCAGCGCCATGGCTTCAGCACCCCGCATGACCAGCGAGCGCAGCGATGCCAACGCCATCACCTTGCGGTCGTCGCGGTCCTCGGTGGGGTTGCCCTGTGCATCCTGCAGGAACTTGGGGCGTTTGGATTTGAGGTGTGCGGTCAGCACATTGAGGGTCTGACCATGTTTCATGCGCAGCGTGGCGACCAGGGGTGGGCGCTCGAAGCGGGTGTGCGGCCCCATGCCGGGCACCTCCACCTGGAAGCCCGGGGGGAAGTCAGCAAACGACTGCAAAGCATCCACTTTGAGCCGCGTGGCAATGCCCACGCGGGGTGTACCTTGCGCGCCATGGCGCTCGGCGTCGTTCTCGGCACCGGGGACGGCCACAAAGTCGTAGCGCAGGCCGCTGCGGCTGAGGGCGCCCTTGAAGGCGGCTTCGTCCCAGACCTCTTGCACTGCCAACACATCAGCATTGAGCACGCGCAGGCGCTCCCCCAGCCAGGTGAGCTTGCGCTCGAACTCTGCGGCGCTGTAGGGGTCCTGGTTTTCATAGAACATGCGCCCGGGGTTGGCCAGGTTCAACACATTGCAGGTGGCCACCATCAGGGTGGCCAGGGGCTGGGGTGGGTCGTTGGGGCGCATGAGGAGTAGGAGGCGGGGAATCCGTAGGGGCAAAAAACTTGCGGGTCAGATCTCAAGCGCTGGAGCTGGGCCAGCGTCAAGTCGGCCGCAGCGCGCGGCCCGACAGCACCTGCAGCCCGGGCGGGCCTGACTGTACGGCATGGACCAGCGCACGCCCCACATCGGTGCCGGGGCGGGCTCGGTAGTTGTCGGGAATGAGCGGGTCCAGCCATTTGAAGAGCTGGATCGAGAGGGATTCGGCCGGGCGTGCAGCCTGCTGCAAAGCCTGGCGCTCGCCGATCAGCAAAGAGGGGCGGGCAACGACCAGGGTGGCAAAGCCCAGGGCCTGCAGGTCGCGCTCGACCTCGCCCTTGACGCGGTTGTAGAAGATGCGTGAATGCGGATTCGCGCCCATGGCAGTCACCACGCCGCAGCGGCTTGCGCCAGCGGCACGTGCGGCCTGGGCTGTGGCCATCACCGCGTCGTAGTCCACCTTGCGAAAAGCGCTCTGGCTGCCCGCCGCCGCAATGGTGGTGCCCAGGGTGATGTAGACATCGTCCACCGTCGGCAATGGGGGCAGGTCGGAAAAATCGACCGCATGCAGTTGCAGCCGAGGATGGGCCAGCGCCGGAGGGCGCCGGTCCCGGGCATGCAGCACATGGATGGTGGCTGCGCCCGGGGAGTCTGTTGAAACAGGCGGCGAGGTGCCTGCAGCGGCCATTGGCGCCGCTGCGTGGCCCCTCGACGGGATTGTGTCAGCGGTTAAAAGAGCCGCGAGGACCGCCCGACCCACGAGGCCCGTTGCCCCGGCCACCAGAATTGCCGCCGCCATAGCCGCCACCTCCACCGTTGCCGCCACGATAACCGCCACCACCACGGCGACCGCCGCCGCCCATGCTGTCTACGCTGGTGCGCATGGGGTCAGGCTGTCCACCAGCCGAATGGCCCGAGTGGCGGTTGCCGGGGTTGCTGTGGCCCGAGTGTGTACCCAGGTGGGCATTGGCGCGTGGGGGTTGCGAGTCGTCATAGCGATTGCCGCCGCCACCCTCGTAACCACCGCCACCGGAGCGACCGCGTGCAGGGGCTTGGCCACCGGCACGTGCGCCGCCGCCCTGACCACCACCGGCACGGCCGCCACGCGGGCCATTGCCACCGCCATTCGCTGCAGCACCGCCACCGGCGCGCCCGCCACGGCCACCGCCGCCATTGCCACCACCGGCAGGGCGGAGGCCGCGCTCGCCGACGCCGCCGCCATTGCCAGCGCCCTGGCCGGCCTTGTTGGTGCGAATACGTTCCATCATTTCGCTGCGGGCGGCCTTGGCGGCTGCCTGCATCACGTCACGGCTCGGGGGCTTGCCTGCGCCGCCCCAGATGGTTTGGCGGCCCATGGCGATGGGCTCGGCCTTTTCACCGGCATCGGGGCCAAAGCCTTCAATGACCTGCACGGGGATCTGCTGCTTGGTGAAGCGCTCGATCTCCATCATGAAGCCTTCTTCGTCCATGCAGACCAGGCTCACGGCTTCGCCCGTTGCGCCTGCGCGGCCGGTGCGGCCAATGCGGTGCACATAGTCTTCCGAGACGTTCGGGATTTCGTAGTTCACCACATGGGGCAGGTCGTCGATGTCGATGCCGCGTGCTGCGATGTCGGTCGCCACCAGCGCGCGGATGTCACCGCTCTTGAAGCCTGCCAGGGCCTGTGTGCGGGCGCTCTGGCTCTTGTTGCCGTGCAGCGCCATGGCTTGAACGCCGTTCTTGGTCAGGAACTCGGCCACGTTGTTGGCGCCGAACTTGGTGCGGGTGAACACCAGCACCTGGCTCCAGTTGTGCTGCTGGATGATGTGCAGCAACACCTGCTTCTTCTTGCCACGGCCCACGGGGTGAATCACCTGGGTGATGCGCTGCACCGTGGTGTTGCGGGGGGTGACCTGGATGCTTTGCGGGTTCTTGAGCAGGGTGTTGGCCAGGTCGCGGATCTCGTCGCTGAAGGTGGCCGAGAACAGCAGGCTTTGCTTGTCCTTGGGCACCAGGGCCAGCACCTTCTTCACGTCGTGAATGAAGCCCATGTCCAGCATGCGGTCGGCTTCGTCGAGCACCAGCACTTCCACGGTGGACAGGTCCAGGAAGCCCTGCTGCTGGAGGTCCAGCAGGCGGCCGGGGGTGGCCACCAGGATGTCCACGCCGCGCTTGATGCGGTCGATTTGGGGGTTCATGCCCACACCGCCGAAGACGACGGTGGAGTTGATGTCGAGGTATTTGCCGTATTCGCGTACGGACTCTTCCACCTGGGCGGCCAGTTCGCGGGTGGGGGTCAGCACCAGGGCGCGGATGCCCTTGCCGCCGAACTTGTTCTTGGGGGCTGCGCCTTGCGAGAGGCGGTGCAGCATGGGCAGGGTGAACGCGGCGGTCTTGCCGGTGCCAGTCTGGGCGCCGGCCAGAAGGTCGTGACCTTCCAGAACAGCGGGAATGGCCTGGGCCTGAATGGGCGTGGGGGTCTCGTAGCCCGTTTCGTGCACGGCCTTCAGGATGGCAGGAGCCAGGTTCAGTTCGTCAAATGTCATGTCTTTGGATGCGCCCGTCCGGGGCGCTGGGTATCGGCCTGTCGTGCAACCGGGGGTTGCCGAGCCAGTCTCAAGCCGATGAGGTTCAGGATTGGGAGCCCGGAAGCAGGGTGCTTCTTTCGTCCCCAGCAGTGTGCTGATGCAGCGGGCAACTGGAGCTCGCTACGACGGGTATTGTCGCATGGCCCGATAATCTCGGTTTGCACGCAGAATTTCTTCTGCCCACTTTCGCAGGTTTAAGACACAAGCAAATGGCCCAATACGTATTTTCCATGAACCGCGTCGGCAAGATCGTGCCGCCCAAGCGCCAGATCCTCAAAGACATTTCCCTGAGCTTCTTCCCGGGCGCCAAGATTGGCGTGCTGGGGACCAACGGCTCCGGCAAGTCCACCCTCCTGAAGATCATGGCGGGCCTTGACAAGGAAATCGAAGGCGAGGCCATCCCCATGGCCGGTCTGAACATTGGCTATCTGCCCCAGGAACCCCAGCTGGACCCGACACAAACCGTGCGCGAGAGCGTGGAAGCGGCCATGGGCAAGGTGTTCGCCGCCAAGGCGCGCCTCGAAGAGGTCTACACCGCCTACGGCGCCGAAGATGCCGACTTTGACGCGCTGGCCGCCGAACAGGCCGAGCTGGAAGCCATCATTGCCACCGCCGGTACCGACTCGGAACACCAGCTTGAAATTGCTGCTGACGCGCTGCGCCTGCCTCCATGGGACGCCAACATTGGCGTGCTCTCCGGTGGTGAAAAGCGCCGCGTGGCCTTGTGCCGCCTGCTGCTGTCCAAGCCCGACATGCTGCTGCTCGACGAGCCTACCAACCACTTGGACGCCGAATCGGTGGACTGGCTGGAGCAGTTCCTGCAGCGCTACTCCGGCACCGTGGTGGCCATTACCCACGATCGCTACTTCCTGGACAACGCCGCCGAATGGATTTTGGAACTGGACCGTGGGTCCGGCATTCCGTACAAGGGCAATTACTCCGACTGGCTGACCCAGAAGGGCGCCCGTCTGGAAGCCGAACAAAAGGGTGAGGAAGCCCGCGCCAAGGCCCTGAAGAAGGAACTTGAATGGTCGCGCCAGAACCCCAAGGCCCGCCAGGCCAAGAGCAAGGCCCGTCTGGCCCGCTTTGAGGAACTGAGCGATTACGAATACCAGAAGCGCAACGAAACGAACGAAATCTTCATCCCCGTGGCTGACCGCCTCGGCAGCCAGGTGATCGAGTTCAAGAACGTCACCAAATCGTTTGGCGACCGGGTGCTGATCGACAATCTGAGCTTCAACATCCCTGCGGGCGCCATCGTCGGCATCATCGGGCCCAACGGCGCTGGCAAGTCCACGCTGTTCAAACTGATCGCCGGCAAGGAAAAGCCCGATTCGGGCGAAGTCGTCATCGGCTCCACCGTCAAGATGGCCTTCGTGGACCAGCACCGTGACGACCTGTCCAACGACAAGACGGTGTGGGAAGACGTCTCGGGCGGCCTGGACATCCTCAACGTCGGCAAGTTCCAGATGGCCAGCCGCGCCTACTGCGGCCGGTTCAACTTCAATGGCGGCGACCAGCAAAAGAAGGTTGGCATGCTCTCCGGGGGGGAGCGCGGTCGTTTGCACCTGGCCAAGACCCTGATTGCGGGCGGCAACGTACTGATGCTCGATGAGCCGTCCAACGATCTGGACGTGGAAACCTTGCGTGCTTTGGAAGATGCACTGCTGGAGTTTGCTGGCACGATGTTGGTAATCAGCCACGATCGCTGGTTCCTGGACCGGATTGCCACCCACATCCTGGCGGCCGAAGGTGACAGCCAGTGGACGTTCTTTGACGGCAATTACCAGGAGTACGAGGCCGACAAGAAGAAGCGTCTGGGCGAGGAGGGTGCTAAACCCAAGCGGATGCGTTACAAAGCCCTGAAATAAGCCACCGGTAGGCGGTTCAAAGACCTGAATCCAGCCTTCAGGTCAAGTAGGATTGCAACTGGAAACCTGTTCGCCGACTCCTCCCCACCATGTCCCAGCCTGCGTCTCGTACGAGAACCGTGTTTCGTGCCTGTGTCGTCAACGCCGTGCGCGGGGGCGAGGCATTGATGCAGCAGCTGGTCAAGGTCACCCAAGGGGCCTTGGCGGAGGAAGAGACGGGCAGTGTCGGCATCCAGCAGCGCAACCTGATCAGCGACAGCCTGCGTTACCTCAACCAGCATGAGGCTGCGCTGGTCAAGGGCTATCCCATGGCCCTGCTGGAAATCTTTGCCGAGGGGCCTGCCGTTGCCAAGGGGCGCAGTTCTGCCGACGACACCGGCATGGATTTCGGTGAGCTGTCGCTCATGGACGAAAACGAGATGCTGGCGCAGGTGGAACTCTCCAAGGCCCAGCAATCGGCCTTGCATGCCACCGATGCCGTTCTGGCTGAACTCAATACCCTGGTCAGCGCTGCTCAGGGATTGCGCAGTGTGCAGCCCGAGCGCAACCCGTTGCGCCCCGAAAGTTACATACGGGCTCTGCAGCGGGTAGTCAGCGATACGGGCGTGTCCCCCGAAGTCCGGCAGCTCTGGATGCAGCACATGCGGGACTTGCTGGGCAAGCTGCTCGTAGAGGAATACAAAAACACCGCCAAGAGCCTGCGCGAGCATGGTGTCCAGCCAGTGGGCTATGCCGTGCTGGGCACGCCATCGGGTGGCGGCGGCCGCAACAGCGGCCCGGGCACGGGCTATGGGCAGGGGGGCTATGGTGGTCCTGGCACCAGCTATGGCACCGGGTACTCGGGCTATGGCCATTCAATGAATGCCCCCATGGGCGACTACGGCAACACCGGCTACGGCCGGGGTGTGGGGCCGTCCACGGGCTGGAGCGGAGACTCCCAGCAAGCCCCCATGTTGGCGGCGGTGGATGCGGCTGAAGAAGCCCTGCTCACGGTGGGCATCCTGCGCCAGATGCTGGCCGGTGGCGATCCGTTTGCCCCCCCAGGTTATGGGGCCGTGGTTGCGCAACCTGTGGCAGGGCAGCCCGGATGGGTGGATCCCCGCGCGGGCACGGCCAGCGCGCAGTCTTCGCTGTCCGGGGCGTATTTCCCCCCGGGAGCGGCAGCCGAGGCCATCGAGGACATGGCCCAGCTGGAGCGGCTGGTGGGGCGCCTGGCGGGTGGCGCTGGTGCCAGCCAAGGCGGATCATTGCCGGTGCCTTTGTCAGGATGGCGCGGCCCTGGGGTGGCGCCGGTGGTGTATGCCTCCATGCCCATGGAGGCTGCGACGCAGTCCACCGCCATGGCGGTGGAGGTGGTGGGCCGCATGATGGCGAACATCGCGCAGGATGCGCGTTTGCTGCCCCCGGTCCAGCTGGCGGTCAAGAGCCTGGAGCCCGCACTCAAGCAACTGGTGCACCACGATGGGCGCTTTTTTACCGATGGCACCCATCCCGCACGTCGCCTGCTTGACGAGCTGACCCAGCGCAGCCTAGCCTTTACCGCAGAGACAGACCAGGGATTCAGCCGTTTCATGCGCTTGGTGACGGAAGCCGTTGAGCACCTGTCCACCAACGAGATCAAAGACGCTGGTCCTTTCGATACCGTGCTCAAGGCGCTGCAGTCGGCATGGGACAAGCAAGAACAGAAAATCAAGGCAGAGCAGGAAGCCGAGGAAAAAGCCCGCCTGCATGCCGAGCAGCGGGAGCTGCTGGCTGAAAAGGTGGCGGCGGATATCCGCAAGCTGCCTGACCTGGAGCAGGTACCTGCCGACATTCTTGATTTCGCCGCAGGCCCCTGGGCCGACGTGATTGCCCTGGCACAGGTGATGAACAGCGACGGCGGCAAGGACGACCCGGGGGGGTACCTGGCGCTGGTGCCCGTGCTGCTCTGGAGTGCCCAGCCGAACTTGACACGGCAAGAGCCGGACCGGCTCAATGAAGCCATTCCCGGGCTGCTCGCCAAGCTGCGCAAGGGCCTCAAGACCGTCAACTACCCCGCAGTCCAGACCAGTGCCTTGCTGCAGCGCTTGGTGGGTTTGCACCAGGAGGCCTTTGAAAAGCCTGCGCCCGTCGTTGCGCCAGAGCCTGCGGTGGAGGTCCCCCCCGAGGCCGTAGCCGTCGAAGCGCCGCCTGCGGCGCCCGAAGAGACCGAGGGCAGCAGTACACAGCCTGTGGAAGTGCCCGACCCCTATGCCGATTTTGTGATCGGTGCATGGGTTGAATTGGTGACCAATGGGCGCGTGGTGCGTACGCAGCTCACCTGGGCCAGCCCCCATGGCACGCTGTTCCTGTTCACCGCGCCAGACGCAAGCACCCAGTCCATGACGCGACGGATGCGGGATAAGCTGGCCCAGGAGGGGGCCCTGCGCGTGGTACCAGCGAATCCGCCCAAGGGCTCCAGCCGCGCAGCAGATGCTGCGGGTGCAGGGGCGGCAGGCGCAACAGGCTCGGAGCGCAGGTCTTCCGACGGCCGTGCTTCCGGTGCGCGGCCATCGTCCAGCTCCAAGATGGCGCCACTGTCCAAGTCGGCGCCTCTCTCTCCCTCGTCGGGCGCCAAGTCTTCCAAAAGCCGCTGAGTCGCCCGACTTGGCTTCCTGCGGTCAGGGGGCTGCAGCCTCCTGAAGTGGCCTGGGTTCTCCCCCCTCCGATGCGCGGATGAGTTTTTTGCGGACCAGGTGAATGTGATTGCGCAGGGCGTACAGCTCATCGGCGTAGGAGAGGGGCACGCTCACTTTTTCGGCCTGGGCTTCCAGTGCGCTCAGGGCCTTGAGCAACTCGGTCGTGTCGGTTTTGCCGGCCTCCAGGTCGCTCTCGATTTCGCGCAGGCGGCCATACCAGCGGAACACGCGCGAGCGCACGCGGAACTGGTACAGCGGCGGCACGATGCGCGACAGCGGCAGCATGATCGCCAGCAGAATACCCAGGACCAGCCACATGCGCTCAATCAGGTTGGCAATCCAAAAGGGCAGGTAACGCTGCAGCATGGGCACGGCCTCGTTCATGGCGCGATCGGCTTCCTTGGCAATGGGCAGCTCGCTGTTGCGTGCATTGGGGAACTCGCGCGCGCGGTTGAACCAGCCAGCGACGCCGTGCAGCTTCTGGGCATTCTGTGCAAACAGCGTGAGCAAGGCCGGGTGCGTGCCCTCGCGGGCCAGCAGCGAGGTGGTGGACGCCACCAGGCGCACGTCCCGCGTGGGCACATTGGCGGCCAGGTCCACCACGCCGCGCGGCAGGGTGACCGGTGTCAGGAACGGAAAGCGCCGCGCATAGGCCTCGTGCTGCGCGAAGTCCAGCAACTGGACACCGGGGGTTTGCAGCAGCATCTGCACCATCAGGGATTCAGGGGCCGATGCGAACACCAGCGCGTCCAGCTTGCCCGCCAGGAAGTCCACGGTGGCCGGGGTCTGGTCCAGGCGCGACAGCTTGACCGCTCCCCGCTCAACCTTGTTGGCCTCCAGCAGGCGCTCCATCAGCGTGGGCACACCACTTCCCTGCGATCCGACATTCACGTGCAGGCCACGCAGTTGCCGCAACCCGTCGAGCCGGGGGGTGTCATACGTGCGCTGCGCCGTTTCGGAGCGGTAGAACAGCCACACAGGCTCCACAAACAGGTTGCCCAGAGAGACCAGTTCATCGGGGTCGTCGGGCAGGAGTTCGGCAGTTCCGCCTTGCACAAACGCTACATCCGCCTTGCCTTCGCGCAGCAGTTGCAGGTTGTGCGATGAGCCCTCGCTGGGCAACAGCACCACCTCTATACCATCCACTGCGAGTGCCTTCTGGTAGCGCTTGCCAAACTCTTCGTAGGCGCTTTGCGCAGGCCCAGTGGCCAGGGTCACGGTTTTGGGCGGATTGGGATTGAGCCACCAGTAGGCCAGCGCCAGCAGCCCCACGGCCAGAAAAGCGAGCGGACCGGCGGAAACGATCAGATCGCGCAGGGAAAGCAGGGTGTTGCGAAAGGCCTGGGACATGGGATAGGGATGAAGATCACAAAAGCAGCGGGGCAGGTACGACACGGCTTTGGGCCGGGACTGAAAGGATGCTCCAGCCCCGCCCGCAGAAAGTCTGTTCGGCGGCCCCGTCGATTATCCCGGGCCGTGGAGTGTGTGGCGGGCGGAAGTCCGCGCCACCCCAACCCCAGCTGGTACCAGCTGGGCTGCGCGGGGCTCGGGGTGGCAAGACAACCGACCGCCCCCTTGCCCACGGCTTACTGTGGCTGGCGCCGCCGCTGGCGCTCGTAGGCAATGCACTCCTGCAGGGACAAGAGGTCGTCCTGATTACCGTCTGCGGCCTCGAAGTAGGCCATGCGCGCCTGCACCACCTCCGAGAAGGACAGCTTGCCATCAGCGTCCTTGTCGGCCGCAGCCAGCCTCCGCAGCGCGCCCTTACCGATGCGGGGCACCTGGCCCAGTTGAGCCAAGTGCACGTAGCCCTGTGCATCGGGCCCCAGGCTGTGCCAGCTCTGCACGATGTCCTGGTGGAACTCGTCCAGCGACACGTTTCCATCGTGGTTGAGGTCGGCCGATGAGCAAATGGCCTGGAGGCGGTCGGCGAGCGGCCTGGCCGCCTGCTTGGAGCCCGCTTTGGCGGGCTGGGCCGGGGTGGTGGGGGATGCCACGGGGGCATCGGCTGCGTGGGCTGCCGGGGCAACAGCCAGGAAGGCCAACGAGGCCAGAGCGCAGGTGGCTGCGCAGATGCGGCGAACGGCTTTTTTTATCATCATCACGCACTCCTTACCACCACCAGCGCTGGCTGGGGCTGCGGTTGCAGGGCCAGACCATGGTGTGCGCGCCCGGGCGAACCTGGCCGGCCTCCACATCCAGACATTTGCCGGTGAGCTGGCTCACGATCTGCCCGCCCCGGGTGCTCCAGCTCTGGCTGCGCGAGCCCGAGCAGGACCACAGCACCACCCGCGCGCCATCGCGCGGGTCGCCCCGGTCTACGTCCACGCACAGGTCGCGCACCCGGATCTCGCCGCCGCGCCCCACTGCGAATCGCTGCGACGCCGTGCCGTTGCATTCATACACTTGCAGCGTAGTGCCGGGCTGAAACTTGCCGCCGCGCACATCCAGGCACAGGCCGCCGCCCGCACGGATCTCGCGGCCCCAGTCGCCACCCTGATGGGGGTAGTCCGGGTACTCGGGGCTCCGGTCGTTGTCGTGCCGGTTGTGGTTGGCCAGCAGGGCAATCCCCGCGATGGCGGCCACCGCCGCCACGGCCGCTCCGGCGTTGGAGCCACTGTTGCTGCCGGGGGCGTAGCTGCGCGTGACCTTGAAGCGCCCGCCACAGCCGCCGTTGGTCCACAGCTCGCGGTTGGTCAGGTCATAGCCCCAGGTGCGGTTGAAGCGACAGGCGCCCTGCGTCTGCTCCACCAGATCGACCTGGGTAACATCGTCCGCCAGGCGGTAGGAGGTATAGCCGCCGCTGGACTGCAAATCCACCACCTGGTCCTGCGCCTGCACCGCCTGGACGCTCATGAGCAATGGCAGGCACAGCAGCCACGCGGGTTTCCGAAAGGCCGGGTCTTTCATGGTTTTCTCTCCTCGTTGCGATAAGGGGCGGGGGGCTGGCAGGGCTCGCCGCAGGGCGCCACCCGCTGTCTGCATCATAGGATGGCCTGCAGCCATCGCGTTCGGTTGTAGTTCGCGCCATCGGTTGAAATCCCGTAGGCCCCACGGCGCCGGTTCGTGCATGATGGCACCGCGCCAGGGCAAGACTGTGTCTGCCTGTGTCATTCCCAACCACTGCCGTGCCCGATGAAACGCTTCTATGTCGTTGCCTCCATCCCACTGCTGCTGGCGGCGCTGATTCCGATTGCGGCCTCGCTGTGGGTAGCCCATCGCAAAGCCAAGGACGATCAGATCACCTACCTGACGTCGTTGGCGGACGAAGTGCTGCGGCGCGGCGTGGCCTCGCGCCAGCAGCTGGTGGCCGCGCTCAACGCGCTGGACCGGGACCCGCACCCACCCTGCAGCCAGGCCAGCCTCACGCGCATGTAGCAGCTCGTGGGCACCTCGTTCTACCTGCAAGGCATGGGGTCGGTGATGGACGGCACCCTGGTCTGCAGCACGCTAACCCAGGGCAGTGACCTGGTGCCGCTCACTGGGAACCACATGGTCACCTCCACCGGGATTGCCAGCTGGATTGGCGCCCGCCTGCCTTTTGCGCCTGATCAGCCCTTCAACATCTACGCCCGCAACGGCCACGCGGTGATCATCCACCCCGGCATCGTGATCGACATGCCGGTGCTTCACGCCGATGTCTCGCTGGGGTTGCTGATCAGCGCGCCGCAGGCGCTGATACGGTCCAAGGGACCGCTGGATGCGCAGTGGCTGGCTTTGTACACCCCCCATGCCAGCAGCCAGGTCGAAAGCGACACCCACCACATCGTTTTCCGGGCATCGAAAGACAACAACATTGCAGCCATTGCCGCAGCCCCAAGGCCCAGGCCTACGGCGGGCTCTGGGCCCAGGCGCTGATCCTTGCGCCGCTGGGCCTGGTCGCCAGTGCCCTGTTTGCACTGGGCGTGGCGGTGCTGACCCGGTGGCAGATGTCGCCGCGTGTGCGGCTGCGGGCAGCCCTGCGTCGGCGCGAGTTTTTCATCCTTTACCAGCCCATCGTCGATCTGCAAACGGGCCAATGGGTGGGGGCCGAGGCGCTGCTGCGCTGGCGCCGCCGCAATGGCACCCTGGTGCCGCCCGACGAGTTCATTGCCGAAGCCGAGAAGGCCGGGGTCATCGCTTCCATCACACGCTACGTGATCGACATGGTGCTGGCCGACCTGCCTGAGCTGCTCAAGGCCCGCCCGGGGTTTCATGTGAGCCTGAACCTCTCGCCCCAGGACCTGGTGGCCGACGGGCCCGTGCAATACCTGCAGCGGCGTTTCAGCGCCGTGGAGTTTCCGGCAGGCGCGCTGATGCTGGAAGTCACCGAGCGGGGGCTGGTGGACATCGAAGCTGCGCGCCCTGCGCAGCAGTCTGCGCGGCAGATCGGGGCGTCGATTGCACTGGATGACTTCGGCACGGGCTACTCCAGCCTGTCCATGCTGGAGTCCATCGACATCGACACCCTCAAGATCGACCGCATCTTCATCGCCAGCATCGGCGCGCAGGCTGCCATCAGCCCGGTCACCACCCACATCATCGAAATGGCCCACACGCTCAAAATGGCGCTGATTGCCGAGGGCGTGGAGACGCAGGACCAGGTGGACTTCCTGATCGCGCGCGGCGTGCGCCAGGCCCAGGGCTGGAAGTTCGCCCGCGCGATGCCCCTGGTGGAACTGCTGGCCGGGCTGCGCGCGGCACCACCCTCCCGCCCGCAGTAACGCCACCCAACCCTGTTCACTTGAGCAGCAGTGCCGACCCGCTGCCGTGAATCCGAAAGACCGCCACGGCATTCACGAGGTCGTCGGCCTGCCCGCGCAGGCTCGATGCGGCGGCCGCCATTTCCTCCACCAGTGCGGCATTCTGCTGGGTCGCCTGGTCCATCAGCGTGACCGCTTCGCCCACCTGCGTGACCCCCCGCGCTCTGTTCGGAGCTGGCAGCGCTGATCTCGCCCATGAAGTGCGTCACATTGCGGATGCTGGCCACCACCTCGGTCATGGTTTGGCCTGCCTTGTCCATCAGGGCGGTGCCGTGCTCCACGCGCCCCACGCTTTCGGTGATCAGGTGCTTGATCTCCTTGGCGGCAGCGGCGCTGCGCTGGGCCAGGTTGCGCACCTCGCTGGCCACCACGGCAAAGCCCCGGCCCTGCTCGCCTGCGCGGGCGGCTTCCACGGCGGCATTCAGCGCAAGGATGTTGGTCTGGAAGGCGATGCCGTCGATCACGCTGATGATGTCGTTGATCTTGCGGCTGGAGTCGTTGATGTCTTTCATGGTGGCAACCACCATGGCCACCACTTCGCCCCCCTGCTGCGCGACGGTCGAGGCCGAATGCGCGAGTCGGTTGGCATTCACCGCGTTGTCCGCGTTCTGCCGCACAGTGGAGCCGAGCTGCTCCATCGATGCCGCAGTTTGCTGCAACGCACTGGCCTGCTGTTCGGTGCGCATCGACAGGTTCTGATTGCCCTGCGCAATCTCGACGCTGGCGGTAGAGACGCTCTCCGACCCCTGGCGCACCCCCGCCACCAGGTTCGACAGGCTTTGGCGCATGGCCTCCATCGAGGCAACCACCGTGGCGATTTCGTCCCTCCCCTGCGCCACCAGCGGCGTGGCCAGGTTGCCCCGCGCAAACTCCTGCTTGGCCCGGCTGGCCTCGTTCAGGGGCCTGACGATGGAGCGCATGGTGGCGATGCCCAGTACGCAGGCAAACACCACCATCGCCACACTCAGCACGATCAGTTGCAGGCGCAGCGATTCAAACTGGCGCACTGACTGCTCGCTGGCCCGCTTGCTGATGGCGTCACTCTCGGCCAGAAATGTGCCGATGTTGCCCACCAGCTTGGTCAGCAGAGGGCGGCATTCCGTGTTTATCTTCTGGACCGCTGCGTCCTTCTCGCCCTGGCTGCCCAGCCGCGTGATCTCCAACGCGATCGGCCCATAGGCGGCTTCCGTCTCCTTGATCTGGGCCAGCAGGCTGCGCAGGGGCGCTGTTTCGGGCGGGGCGGTCTGGAGGGCCTGCTCCACGCTCTTCAGGGCCCGCCCCATGCTGTCGTGCGCTGCCCCGATGAGCCGGAGTTCGGCGGCGGCATCTTCTTTCGACCCCGCAATCATCAGGTTGCGTGCCGAGATGGCCCGCGCGTTGGCCGCATCCAGCACCTGGTTGCCCAGGCTCTTGACCACATTCAGGTGATTGACCTGGTTGTCCAGGCTCTCCTGCGTCTTCGCTTCTCCGTGCAGGCCCATGATGGCCACCAGGATCAAGGCACCGGTGATAACCAAGTAACCAATGCCAAGTCGCGTCTTGATGCTCAGGTTTTGCAGGACATTCATGCCATGGGCCCCCCAGCTAGTGATAACGATGATGCACTTTTGTTGGTCAAAGCGCCATGTTTTCAGAGTTTTGTGAGCAGATCGCCACGCGCGCTCCCGTTGCACGGGGGCGCCACGGCGTGTCACAACCCTTGATGCTGGGCTGCTTTTCAGCCCCGTCAAGGTTTTTTTGACCGCGTACGGCACGGCTTCGTACGCCGTCCGCTGGGTTCCTGGATACCGTTGCTGAGAGCCTGGAGTGTCTTCGGCGCATCGGGGTGGTCCAGTGCCACACCCGGTGGGCCTCAGCCCAGTTCGGAGGCAGAGGGCAGGTACAAGCCCTCCGCCGTGGTGATGGCCCTGGCCGCCCGTGCCGCCCGCGCCGTGGCGATGGCCGTGGCCTCGGCCGCCATGGTGGCTAGCACCATCATGCCCAGGCTCTTGCCGCTGCGGCCAGTGCCCAGGCTGAAGAGTGTGTCGCCGTCCGACATGGTGTGCACCGGGTTGATGCTGCGCGCCAGGCCGTCGTGCGCGGCCACGGCCAGGCGGTGGGCCTGCACCTTGGTGATGACTGCGTCGGTGGCCACCACGCCGATGGTGGTGTTGGTGCCCGCCAGCAAAGGCTGAGGCGGGTCGCCGCGCAGCAGGGCGCGGCGTGTGTCGCGCAGGCGCAGGCCGTCGTCGGTGCGGGCCCCGGCGATGACTTGCGCGGTGTCGGGGTCGATCACATCGCCCAGTGCATTGCAGGCGATGAGGGCGCCCACCGTGACGCCGTCCACGGTGACGGACGCCGTGCCGATGCCGCCCTTCATCGCGCGCTGGATGCCAAAGATCTTGCCCAAGGCTGCACCCGTGCCCGCGCCCACATTGCCTTCGGCCGGGTCGGCGGTGGTAGCCGCCGCGCAGGCGGCGTAGCCCGCAGCGGCATCAGGGCGCACGCGCATGTCGCCTACCAGCAGGTCAAACAGCACGGCGGCGGGCACGATGGGCAGGCGGCCCACGGCCACGTCAAAACCCACGCCGCGTTCTTCGAGCCAGCGCACGGCGCCTGTGGCCGCATCCAGCCCCCAGGCGCTGCCGCCCGCCAGCATGATGGCGTGCACCTGGTCCACCAGGTTGGAGGGGTGCAGCAGGTCCGTCTCGCGTGTGCCTGGCGCGGCGCCACGCACATCCACGCCAGCCACGGCGCCTTCGCGGGTGATGATGACGGTGCAGCCCGTGGGGCGGCGGGTTTCGGTGAAGTGGCCGACCTCGATGCCGGCCACGCGGGTGATGCTGCCAGCGTCGCCAGCCAGTGCGTTGGAGGAACTCATGGCCGTTGATTATGGTGCCCGGGCGCAGTGCCCTGCTTGCGCAGCATCAGTGGCCTGATGCTGCGTTTGGAACCGCATCAGGGCGCTTTCTCAATCTTTTGGACGTGGTAGGCGCCGTTGACCTGCTCGGCCCGGAAACGCACCTTGTCACCCGGTTTCAGATCGCCCACCACGCTGGCGTCCGCCACCCGGAACACCATGGTCATGGGCGGCATCTCCAGGTTCTTGATCTCGCCGTGCTTCAGCGTGAGGCGCAGGGTCCGCGGGTCCCAGCGGGTGATTTCGCCTTCGCTCAGCTCTGCTTGTGGTGCGGGCGCTGCGGTGGCTGCAGGGTGGTGGCTGCCGTGGCTGTCCGATGCGGTTGCGGCGGGTGCCTGCGCCAGCGCGGGCCCCTCGGCAAGCAGGACCAGGCTGGCCGCCAGCGGGATGGAAAGGAGTGCCTTCTTCATGTGGATGCCTTCTTGTTGTAGCTGTTGAACACGCGTGTGCTGCCGTCGTGCGCCACCAGCAGCACGTCGTAGGGGTCGCGCCGGTCGCCATACACGGGGCCGTCCATGCCTGGGGAGCCCACGGGCATGCCCGGCACCGCCAGGCCCAGTGCCTTGGGCTTTTGCTGCAGCAGCTTGCGCACGTCGCTGGCGGGCACATGGCCTTCGACCACATAGCCGCCCACCAGCGCGGTGTGGCACGAGCCCAGCTTTTGCGGCAGGCCCAGGCGGGCGCGCACCGCGTTGTTGCCGGTGGCATGCACCTTCACAGCAAAGCCGTTGGCCTGCATGTGGTCCACCCAGTCCTGGCAGCAGCCGCAGTTCGGGTCTTTCCAGACCTCGACGGGCGTGGTGGCCGCCGTGCCTGGGGCGGCGCGGGCGGTGGTGGGCAGCAGGGCGATGGCCAGGCCCGCGCCCGCCACGGGCAGGGCGGCGGCCAGCCATTGGCGGCGGGTGGGCTGGGCAGGTGTGGTGCGTGGTGTGGGTGTCATGGTGTTGCTCCTGCGTGGATGGGTGCGGGTCATGGTTTGCGCGGGCGAACGGTGATGGTGCCCGTCATGCCCGCCTGGTAGTGGCCCGCGATCAGGCAGGCAAAGTCGAACTGGCCCGCGCGGTTGAACTGCCACACGATGTCGCCCTTCTTGCCCGCGCCCACATGGGCCATGTAGGGCTCGTCGTGTTCCATGCCGGGGTGCTTGACCATCATCTCGGCGTGCGCGTCCAGCTCGGCCTTGGTGCCGATCACGATCTCGTGCAGCACCTGGCCCTTGTTCTCGGCGCGCAGCCGCACGGTCTCGCCCTCACGCACTTCGATGTGGCGGGGCGTGAAGCGCATGTCGTCCGTCATGCGGATGGTGATGGTGCGGGCCACGGCCTGGGTGTCGCCTGCTATGCCCCAAGGCTTTTGTTCCTTCACCACCGGGGCATTGCGGTTGTGATGGGGCATGTTTTCATGACCAAAAGAGGCGTTTCCGCCCGCTAGTAAAGCGCAAATAGCTATCAATTTAATAGTATTCATGGTGTGTCCTGTCTCAGTGTTGGTGGCCGCTGGCGGCGGGTTTGCGGGCGCTGGCCGCGCCGGGGGCGGTGCCCGGCGCCGTGGTGCGCGCGGGGCGGGGTGTGCTGGCCGGGGCACCCTGCCATTCGTAGGCCTGCGTGCCCGGTGGCTGGGTGTAGTCGCCGGGGTCGCGGTAGTCGCCTGCCGCCAGCCCCGCACGCACCTTGAAGGTGGTGAACATGCCGCCCATCTCCAGCGGGCCATAGGGGCCGGTGCCGGTCATCATGGGGAAGGTGTTGTCGGGCAGGGGCATCTCCATGGCACCCATGTCGGCCATGCCGCGCTCGCCCATCACCATGTAGTCGGGCACGATCTTCTGGATCTTGCCGACCAGGCCCCGGTGGTCCACGCCGATCATGGTGGGCACGTCGTGCCCCATGGCGCCCATGGTGTGGTGGCTCTTGTGGCAGTGCAGGGCCCAGTCGCCGGGCTCGTCGGCCATCAGCTCGATCTGCCGCATCTGGCCCACGGCCACATCGGTGGTCACCTCCGGCCAGCGCGCGCTTTTGGGCACGGGGCCGCCGTCGGTGCCGGTCACCTCGAACTCATGGCCGTGGATGTGGATGGGGTGGTTGGTCATGGTGAGGTTGCCCACGCGGATGCGCACCCGCTCGCCCTGGCGCGCCACCAGTGGGCTGATGGCCGGGAACACCCGGCTGTTCCAGCTCCAGATGTTGTGGTCCAGCATGGTGTTGACCTTGGGGGTCATGCTGCCGGGCTCCACGTCGAAGGCGTTGAGCAAAAACGCGTAGTCGCGCTGCACGGCGGCAATCTGCGGGTGGATGCCTTTGGGGTGGGTGATCCACAGACCCATCATGCCCATGGCCATCTGCACCATCTCGTCGGCGTGCGGGTGGTACATGAAGGTGCCGGGGCGGCGCGCCACGAACTCATACACAAAGGTTTTGCCCGGTGGAATCGCCGGCTGGTTGAGCCCGCCCACGCCGTCCATGCCGTTGGGCAGGCGCTGGCCGTGCCAGTGGATGGTGGTGTGCTCGGGCAGGCGGTTGGTGACGAAGATGCGCACGCGATCGTCCTCAACCACCTCGATGGTGGGGCCAGGGCTCTGGCCGTTGTAGCCCCACATGTTGACCAGGAAGCCGGGCGCCACCTCGCGCACCACGGGCTCGGCCACCAGGTGGAATTCCTTGACGCCTGCATTCATGCGCCAGGGCGCGGTCCAGCCGTTCAACGTGACCACGGGGTTGTAGGGGCGGCCCGTGGGCGGGTGCAGCGGCGGCGCGGTGTCGGCGCTCGATTGCATGGCGGGCTCGGGCAGCGCGGCCAGGGCCACGCTGCTGACAGAAGCGGCGGCCACGGCCGTGGCTGCGCCGGAGAAGAAATTGCGGCGGTTCATGTCAATGGCCTTGTGGGGTGGTGGAGGCGGCGGCGCCGGAGGTGAGGCCCTGCAGGGCGCCGGGCGATGTGCCCGTCAGTGCGAGTTGCAGGTCGGTCTCCGCCAGCCAGAAGTCGCGCTGCGCTTCGATGGCATTGGCCACGGCCTGCGTGCTGTTGCGCGCTTCGGCCAGCATGTCCCACACGCTGGCCAGCATGCCGTTGTAGCGCAGCGTGGTCTCCTGGGCGATGAACTGGCGCAGGGGCACGACCTCGCTCTGCTGCTGGCGCGCCAGGTCGAGTGCGGTGCGGTAGGTGAGCCAGGCGGCGCGCACCTCGCTGCGGGCGCGCACGGCGGTGTCCTGCAGCTGGGCGGCGCTTTGTTCCACCTCGGCCTGCGCGCGGGTGCGTGCGGCGCCGCCCCAGTCGAACAGGGGCAGGGGCAGCTCAAGCTCCCAGCCCCGGGTGATTTCGCGGTGGCCGCTGTCACGCTCGGTGGCGGTGTTGCGGCTGTACGCCAGGCCGATGTCGCCAAACACCGCGCCCGCGCGGCTCCAGCCCTGGCGCACGGCCTGGGTGTCGAGCTGGCGGCGGGCTGCCTGCACATCGAGCCGCTCGCGCAGGGCGGTGGCCTCGATGCCGTCTGCGGGCAGGGTGCTGGTGGGTAGCGGCGGCAGCTGGGCGGCCAGCTGGTATTGCGTTTGCACGCCCCACAGGCCCATGCGACGGTGGAGTTCCTCGCGCGCGGTGGCGGCAGCCAGGCGGGCGCGGGCGTGCTGGCTGCGGGCCTCTTGCAGCGTGGCCTGCTCGCGGGCCTGTTGCAGGCGGCTCCAGTTGCCCACCTGCACCATGCGGCGGGCCAGTTCGGCACCAGCCTCGGCGGCTTCCACCATGCGGCCGTGCGTGGCGGCCACCTGTTCGGCCGCCACGGCGCGCAGCCAGGCGCGGCGCGTGTCGGCGGCCAGCAGCACCACGTCCTGCGCGGCTTGCAGCGTGGCGATCTGCAGGCGCTCGGCCTGGCGCTGGGTGCGCCAGGGCAGGGTGATGAGGTCCAGCAGGCCAAAGGCCAGGGTGCGCTCGATTTCGCGCTCGTGGCTGTTGGCAAAGCGCCCCAGGCTCAAGTGGGGGTTGGGCAGGGTGATGGCCTGCACCCGCTCGGCGTCGGCCACGCCCAGCGCGGCCAGGCGGGCCTGCAGGCCGGGGTTGTTGAGCAGGGCAATGCGCACGGCAGCGTCCTGTGTGAGGGGCTGGGCCAGCCAGCCCTCGATGGATTGCTGCGCGATGGTGCGGGCGGCGGCGTCGGTGGCGGGCAGGGCTGCCTGCACGCCACCGGTGCGGCCCTGGGTGAGCGCGGCCACGTCGCCGCGCAGGCCGTCGGGCGACACGCTGGCGCAGCCTGCGAGGACGAGGCCTGCGGCGAGGGCGGATAGGCGCTGCAGGTGGGGCAGGCGAGTCATGGCTTGCCCCCGTGCATGGGTTGGGCGCCGTGGTGGCTGCGGTGGTGCTGGTGCATGGGCTTGCGGGCTGCGCCAGGGGCCGCTTCAGCGCCACTGTGCTGGTGCTGCGAGGGGGCGGGCGGCTTGGTTGCAGTGCCCTGCTGCTTCTCCCACACCACGATGTCGGCGTGGCCGCGCGGGAACTGGCCGACCGCATGGTGGGCGTCCTGCCAGGTCTGCCCCGTGGGCAGATCGGCCGAGGCGGCGGGGGGTGGGGGGGCGGGATGAGTCAGTGGCGCCGTGGCCGCACCGGGGTCGGCCGCCAGGGCGGCAGCGCGGGGGCTTTGGGCAAAGGCGGTGGGCACCGCGACCCACGGTGTGAACAGCGTTGCAAGCAGTGCAAGACAGGCCAGCCGGGTGCGGGGTTGCCGCAGGCGTGGAGCCGGGGGGTAAAAAAGGGCGCGCATGGCGATCTCCAGACAGCGAGAAAAACAGGCAATGCGTTGCAACCGGCACGCCCCAGGTGGGGCGGACCGGCGGTGCAGACGCACTTCGGGCGTCGGAGATCAGGCGATGGGTGGTTTGATGGCCAGTGCCGCCGGGGCACTGTCAAATGGCGCGGCGCTCAGGGCGCGCAGGGGGCCGGGGGGCTGGTGCGCCGGGGTCAGCGCTGCAGGCACATCCAGCATGGCCGAATGGCAGATTTCGCAGGCCGAACAGGCACTGGCGTGGTGGTCGTGGGCAGCGCAGCCGGTGCTGGCGCCATCGCAGGCGGCCACATCGGCGGCGGCTGGGGCCACCAAGGCGTGGTCATGGTCGTGATCGTGGTGATCGTGTTCGGCTTCGGGCTCTGTGGCCGTGCTTTCGGGGGGCGGGGGGCTGCCATGGTGTGCGCCATGTGCGCCATGTGCGCCATGGGTGGCAGAGGGGGCCTGATGGGCCTCGGCCGGGGTGTGGGGGGCGGCACGGGCGGTATCGGCCTGGATGTGGCTGTGCGGCGCGGCTGGGGACTGCAGCGGGGGCAACACCCCGGCGGCCATGGCGGTGCCGGTGAGGCCCCGCAGGACCAGCACCACCATCAGCAAAAGGGAGAGGCCGCGACGCATCCGTCAATGATACGGCGCGCAAGGGGTTGGTTCCCCTGTGCGCGGACTTTTCTCCTCCCCGGGACGTTGGCCGACCTGCGCAAACAATGGAGGACGGCTGGGGCGGGGGGCGCTAACATGCAACAAAATATGTCCGCTGCGGGGTGCGGCCCATGGGTTGTGGCCTGTGCGGCGGGCTTGCGCACCAGCCTTCTTTCCTCGTCTTGCACAGAAAGGTCGGTATGCCCCTCTGGGTTGCAGGAATGTGGAGCACCTTGCCCGCGCGCATCCGCTGGCTGGTGCTGTGGGCCACGTTGCCAGCGGTGCTGCTGGTCGTCTACCAGGCCCGGGCCCACCGTGCCGACGCGATCGCGGCGGCTGAAGAGCGCGCGCTGCAGACGCTGCATTCTGTGGCGGGCACCCAGCAGCGCCTGATCCAGAACACGCGGCAGTTTCTGCAGCAACTGGCGGCCATGCCGCAGGTGCGCGACCCCTCGGCGCCCGAATGTGGCCGCTACCTGGCCGAGGTGCTGTCGCTCAATACCACCTACGTCAACATCGGCGTGCCTTCAGCGGACGGCCAACTGCTGTGCAATGCCCGCCCGCTGAAGGCACCCGTCAATGTGGCCAACCGCCCGTATTTTCAGCAGACCATCACCGGCCGGGACTTTGCCGTGGGCAGCTTCCAGGTGGACCGCGCCGCCCAGGTGGCCAGCGTCAACTTTGCCTACCCGGTGGTCCCGGCTGGCACGCAGGACGTGGTGGGGGCGGCCGTGGCGGTGGTGTCGCTGGAGTGGTGGAGCCTGCGGCTCACCGACCTGGGCCTGCCCGACGGCGCGGTGGCCCGGGTGTCGGACCCCGATGGCCGCGTGCTGGCCCGCTACCCGCCCGAAGCCAGCGAGCTGGGCGCCCCGTTCGCCGATGGCGAGTTCCGTGCCATGGTGCTGCAAACCCCCCAGGGCCAGCGCCAGCGCCAGCGCACGCGTGCCGACGGCGCCCCCGAGCTGGTGGTGTTCCTGCCCCTCATCGAGGCCGGTGGCAAACCCGTGGCCACCATGAGCCTCACGGTGCCGCTGGAAAACCTGTATGCCGCCGCCAACCAGCGCATGTGGACCGAGATGGCCTTCTTGCTGGCGGGCCTGGTGGTGTCGGTGGTGGTGGCCCAGGTGGGCGTGCGGCGTGGCGTGGTGCGGCCCCTGCGGCGCCTGCTGCACGCCACCGACGAGTTGGCCGAGGGGCGTTATGTGTCGCGCGCGCCCGCCACGGGGCTGCAGGAGCTGGCCGAGCTGGGCCGCCGCTTCGACCGCATGGCGCTGACCCGCCAGAACGCCGAGGCCGAGCTGCGCCAGAGTGAGGAGAACCTGGCCATCACGCTGCATTCCATCGGCGATGCGGTGGTGGCCACCGATGCGCAGGGCCGCATCACCCGGATGAACGCGGTGGCCGAGCGCCTGACCGGCTGGCCGCTGGCACAGGCCCTTGGCCAGCCACTGGCCGATGTGTTCCGCATCGTCAACGCCAGCACGCGCGAGCCGCAGGTGGACCCGGTGCGGCAGGTGATGGACAAGGGCCAGGTGGTGGCGCTGAGCAACCACACCACCTTGCTCGCGCGCCACGGGGTCGAGTACCAGATCGCCGACAGTGCCGCCCCCATCTGCAACCCCCAGGGCCAGATCGTGGGCGTGGTGCTGGTGTTCAGCGACGTGAGCGAGTCCTACCGCGTGCGCCGCAAGCTGGAGGACAACGAGGCGCGCTTTCGCACCCTCACGGCGCTGTCGTCCGACTGGTATTGGGAGTTGGACGCGCAATTTCGCCTTACGCTTGTGAAAGGCCGCGCAGATGAGCGGCTGGTGCAGGAAGCGTCGCTGCACATGGGGAAGACGCGCTGGGAGATGGCCGCGCCAGGCATGAGCGATGCGCTGTGGGAAGAGCACCGCGCGCTGCTGGAACGCCACCAGGAGTTTCGCGACTTCGAGTTCGAGCGCCACGACCAGCAGGGCAATTCGTACTGGGTGTCTATCAGCGGAACGCCGGTGTTCGACGCAGACGGCGGGTTTTGTGGCTACCGGGGCGTGGGCAAAGACATTTCGGCCCGCAAGCGCGACGAAAACGAGCTGCGCATTGCCGCCATCGCCTTTGAGTCGCAGGAGGGCATGATCGTCACCGATGCCGATACCCGCATCCTGCGCACCAACCGCGCCTTCAGCCGCATCACCGGCTACAGCGCCGACGAGGTGGTGGGCCAGCACACCCGCCTGCTGGCCTCGGGCCACCATGACAAAGCCTTCTTCGACGCCATGTGGGCCAGCCTGGCCAGTGCGGGCGAGTGGAAGGGCGAGCTGTGGAACCGCTGCAAGAGCGGCGAGGTTAACCTGCATTTCTTGGCTATTACGGCCGTGACGGACCGCCACGGCGCGCTGACCCATTACGTGGCCACGCTCAGCGACATCACCCAGCGCGCAGCCGCCGCGCGAGAGATCGAGCACCTGGCCTTCTACGACCCGCTCACCCACCTGCCCAACCGCCGCCTGATGATGGACCGGCTGCAGCAGGCTTTTGCCACCGGCGCCCGCTCCGGCCTGCAAGGGGCCTTGCTGTGCCTGGACCTGGACCATTTCAAGACCCTGAACGACACCCTGGGCCACGACATGGGGGACGTGTTGCTGCAGCAGGTGGCCGAGCGCCTGACCCGCTGTGTGCGCGAAGGCGACACCGTGGCGCGCCTGGGCGGGGACGAGTTTCTGGTGCTGCTGGAAGACCTGGGCGCCCAGGCCACCGACGCGGCTGAACAGGCGCAGACGGTGGGCGAGAAAATATTGGCCGCGCTCAACCAGCCCTACCAGCTCGCGTCGCACCATGTGCACAGCACTACCAGCGTGGGCGCCGTGCTGTTTAGCGGCCAGAGCCAGACCGTGGAAGACGTGGTCAAGCACGCCGACCTGGCCATGTATGCCGCCAAGACCGCTGGGCGCAACGGCATCCGCTTTTTTGACCCCCGCATGCAGGCCGCCGTCACGGCCCGGGCAACGCTGGAGAACGACCTGCGCACGGCCGTGGAGCAGCGCCAGTTCACGCTGCACTACCAAGTGCAGGTGGGGTGTGGCACCCGCGTGGTGGGGGCCGAGGCGCTGATCCGTTGGAACCACCCCACACGGGGCATGGTGTCGCCGTTCGAGTTCATCCCCCTGGCCGAAGAAACCGGCCTGATCTTGCCGATTGGCCTGTGGGTGCTGCAGACTGCCTGTGCGCAACTGCGCCGCTGGCAGCACCATCCTGCCACCGCCGAGCTGCAACTGGCCGTGAACGTGAGCGCGCGCCAGTTCCACCAGGACGATTTCATCGAGCAGGTGGTCACGGCGCTGCGCCAGACCGGCGCGCGGCCCGACCGCCTGAAGCTGGAGCTGACAGAAAGCCTGGCGCTGGACAACGTGGACGACACCATCGCCAAGATGAACGCCCTGCGCGTGCTGGGCCTGGGTTTCTCGATGGACGACTTCGGCACGGGGCAGTCGTCACTGTCCTACCTCACGCGGCTGCCGCTGGACCAGCTCAAGATCGACCAGAGTTTTGTGCGCAACATCGGCATCCAGCACACGGATGCGCTCATCGTGCAGACCATCATCGGCATGGCGCAGAGCCTGGGCATCGACGCGATTGCTGAGGGCGTGGAGACCGAGGCGCAGCGTGCGTTTCTGGAGCAGCATGGCTGCACGCTGTGGCAGGGCTACCTGTTCAGCCGCCCTATGCCCATCGAAGTGCTGGAGCACCGCCTGCACAGCGGGCTGGGCTTGCAGGTGTCCACGTAGAAGGCGTGTCTCTGCAAGGCGCTCAACCACCCTTGGCCGGGGCCTACACCGCCATGTAGCGGCCCGGCCTATGGTTCATGGCCAGCACCAGGTTGAGTGCCACGGCGCCCGCAATGGACCAGACCACACGCAGGGGCTCCACCGTCCACAGCGCCAGCAGCACAATGCAGCAGTCCACGGCCATCTGCACCTTGCCTGCGCGCCAGCCGTAGCGGTCTTGCAGGTACAGCGCGGCAATGCCCACGCCGCCCAGGCTGCAGCGGTGGCGGAACAGCACGAGGAAGCCAGTTCCCGTGATCAGCCCGCCCGCAATCGCCGCATACAGCGGCTGCAGCTGCGCAAACTGCAGGAACTGCGACTGCAGCTCGGTCAGCAGCGACAGCAGCAGCACGGCGATGAAGGTCTTGACGGTGAATGCCCGCCCCAGCTTGCGCAGCGCCAGCCAGTAGAACGGCAGGTTGAGCACAAAGAAGATCTTGCCGAAGCCAATGCCCGTGGCGTAGTGCAGCAAAAACGCCAGCCCCGCCGTGCCCCCGGTGAGCAACCCCGCGCTGGTGAAGAACGCCACCCCCACCGAGATCAGCAGCACCCCGGTGAAGATCGCCACGGCGTCTTCCGTGAGGCTGTGGGGCACCACCACCGGTGCGGCGGGCGCTGCGCTGGGGGTGGACGGGGCTGGGGCTGCGGGGGAGCTGGACATGTTCGGCGAAGGAGTGCTGGGGGAGGGCGTGCGCCGCATTGAAGCACGCAAGCCCCATGCCTGGCTTGTCGCGCGTCAAGTTCTGGCGCCGTGCCGGGCTCTGACCGCAGTGGGGCGGGGGCCCCTTTGTGGCACGGGTTTACTCATCATTTGATAGCTGCTTGGGCAAGCTGGTCGAGCGCAAAGGCCATTTTTTATCCAATATTTCGCTCACCGCCGTGGCGGCCAGCGCTTCGTCAATCAACTGGGTGATCTCCGGCCTGGGCTCCATGGGCGCGAACGCGCTCACCCGTGCACGGCCGATGTTGCCCATGGGCAGGCGTGCCAGCGCATGGCCCAGCGGCACCAGCGCCAGCCGCAGCAACTGGCCCGCTGCCTCGCGCGCGTCGCGCAGCTGCAAGGCATGGCGCAGCATGGCGGTGTGCGAGCGCCAATGCAGCGACAGCGTGGTCTGCCCCAGCACATGGGCGGCCTCCAGCCAGTGCCAGCGGGTGGCGGGCGGCGCCCCGGCCTCGCGGGCAAAGGTGGCAAGCAGGTGGTCGAACGCGGCTTGTTGTTGCCAGGGCGGGGTGGCAGCGCCTGCACCGTGCTGTGCGGCCAGCTGGCGCCAGCGCCGCTGGCGGTGCCGGTAGAACAACTGGGCAAAGACCGCGCTCAGCGGCGTCATCAGCCAGGGCAGGTGGCGGGCCACCACCTCGATGTCGTCGGTGTACAGCGTGAGGCCGTCGGGCAGCGCCTGCAGGGTGATGCGGTGGTCCCAGCGCCGCATCAGCGCGCCTTCGCCGTTGTCGCGCAGCGTGGGCCAGCCACCGGCCTGCGCAGGTGCTTCGACGGAGATGCGCACGGTTTGTGGGCCCATGGGCAGCAGGCCGAGCAGCCACATCTGCACGCGCAGGTCGCCGGGGGACCAGTGGGCTGGCCAGGGCGCGCCGCTGGGGCGCTTGAATCGCACCAGCGGCGCGGTGATGTGGCGGAACACAGCGGTGCTTTGCAGTTGTGCGGCCACCCAGTCGGGCGGCGCGTTCAAGGGGGTGGACAGGTGCACGCGCATGGCTCAATGCCCCTGCAGTTGTGCACCCGCAGCGGTGCCAGCCAGCTCCTGCCGGGCCTGGCGGACCACGCTCCAGCCCCCGCTGATGGCCAGGCCCGCCATGATGGCGGCCACCACCAGGTCAGGCCACACGGTGCCCGTGCCCAGCACGCCCAGGGCCGCGCCCACCACCGCCAGGTTGCCCAGCGCGTCGTTGCGGGTGCACAGCCACACGCCGCGCATGTTGGCATCGCCCTCCCGGTAGGCATACAGCAGCACGGCCACGCCGAGGTTGGCGGCCAGCGCCAGCAGGCCCACGCCGCCCATGGTGAAGGGCTCGGGCGGAATGCCCTGCCATGCGCCCCAGGCCACGCGGCCGATCACAAACACGCCAAAGGCCAGCATGCTGGCGCCTTTGACCAAGGCGGCGCGGGCGCGCCAGCTGAGGGCCATGGCCAGCACCCACAGCGACAGGCCGTAGTTGGCTGCGTCGCCCAGAAAGTCGATGGCATCGGCCAGCAGAGAGGCCGAGCCCGAGCGCATGCCCGCGCCCAGCTCCAGCACGAACATCGCGGCGTTGACGAGAAGCGCAATCCACAGGATGCGGCGGTAGCGCGGGTCGGCACCAGCGGGCGCGCCGTGGCTGTGGCCGGGGGCGCCGTGGTCGTGGTGGTCGTGATTGCAATGGGCAGACATGGATTTCTTCTCCTGGCGGTTTTTGAAAGCGATGGCATCATTGGAAACCTTGAAGTCACTTGAAGGTCAAGCCCATGCATCAACATGCCGCGCAGTTCCGTATTGGCGAGGCCGCCCAGCAGTCCGGGGTGTCGGCCGCCAACATCCGCTATTACGAAAAAGAGGGCCTGCTGCCCCCCGGTGCGCGCGAGGGCAACAGCTACCGCCTGTACAGCGGCGCTGATGTGCACCAGCTGCGCTTCATCCGCCTGTGCCGGGCCATGGACATGTCGCTGGACGAGGTGCGCACCCTGCTGGCGCTGGACTGGGGCCGCAAGGCCGACTGCGACGCCGCGCGCGACACGCTGGATGCCCACCTGCAGCATGTGCGCACGCGCCTGGCCGAGCTGCAGGCGCTGGAGTCCGACCTGCTCGCACTGCGCAGCCGCTGCGATGGCTCGGACGCCACCTGCCACATCATCGAAGCCCTGCACGAGCGGGCCGATGCGCAGCAGGCGGCCGCGCCCGCCCCGGCGGGGCCGGGTAAGCGCCATGTGTGAGGGCATGTTTCCGAGGGATGGTGATTGCTATTTTTTTGATAGCTTAAAAGGCATATCCATCAGGCGGAAGAGCCCAAAAAAGTTCGAATCCCGGTACCTGCAGGCGCGCCATGCGCTCGCGTGCAGGCCGCCGCTATGATCCGGCCATGATCTCGCGCCTGCCCGGCCTCTCCCTGCCCGAACGTGTGTGGAACACCGCGCGGCGCTGGGCGGTGGCCTGGTGGCGCATCCTGTACCTGGGGGCCGTGGTGCTGGTGCTGGTGCTGTCGCCGTCCAGCTACGGCAAGGGCACACGCCGGGCCCTGGCCCGCCACCTGTATCTGGACACTGCGCCCGTGCTGCTGGGCTTCACGGTGCTGGCGGCGCTCATCAGCCTGGTGCTCACGCGCATTGTGGTGGTCACGGCGTTGAGCTATGGGCTGTCGCGCTACGCGCTGGAGATGGTGATCCGCGTGCTGGTGCTGGAGTTAATTCCGCTCACTGCGGCCCTTTTTGTGGCCATGCGCTGCACCATCCCCAACGGCGCGCAGCTGTCGCGCCTGCGGCAGGCGGGCCGGTTCGATGCGCTGCGCAGCCAGGGCTCCGACCCCGTGCGCATCGAACTGCTGCCGCGTGTGATTGCGGGCGTGTTTGCCTGCGTCACCCTGGCCGCGCTGAGTTGTGTGGTGGCGCTGGTGCTGGCCTACTTGGGCGTGTATGGTTTCAACATGGCCGGGCTGTCTGGCTACACGCGCATGTTCGGCCAGGTGTTCTCACCCAGCGTGACCATGGTGTTTGTGATCAAGACCCTGTTCTTCAGCCTGGCCGTGGCGCTGATCCCCATGGCCGCAGGCCTTTACGACACAGGCGAACGCGCCCAGCCCGACTCGGAACTGGGTGGCCTGGCCCGCATGTTTGCTGTGCTGCTGCTGATCGAGACGGCCTCGCTCATGGGCAACTATTACTGACGGCCCGTGCCGGTCGCCCCACCTGTGCACCCTAACGACATGAACGACACCCCTCCCAAGGCACCGCATGGCACGCCTGTGCCCCCTGCTGCGGCCGATGTGCCTGCGGTCGAAACCCTGCGCCCGGTGGCCTACCTGGAGCTGAAGGCCGCCGCGCTGCTGCTGTTCACGCTGGCACTCATCGTGGGCTCGGGCCTGTACCTGCTGTATGCGCGGGGGGCGTTCGAGCCCACGCAGACCCTGATCCTCACGGCCGACGATTCCGAAGGCGTGGTGGTGGGCATGGACATGACGTTCTCGGGCTTTCCCATCGGCCGGGTGCGCCGCATCGAGCTGGCAGACAGCGGCAATGCCCGCATCCTGGTCGATGTGCCGCGCAAGGACGCGCACTGGCTGCGCGCGTCCAGCGTGTTCACGCTGGTGCGGGGGCTGGTGGGCGGCACCAACATCCGGGCGTATTCCGGCATCCTCACCGACGACCCGTTGCCCGACGGTGCCGTGCGGCCGGTGCTGCGCGGCGATGCCACGGCAGAGATCCCCCAGCTCATGGCCACCGCGCGCGAGCTGCTCACCAATCTCAATGCCTTGACCGCCCCCGATGCCGCACTGGGCAACAGCCTGACCAATGTGAAAACCCTCACCGACCGCCTCAACGGCCCCGGTGGCGCGCTGGGCGTGCTGATGGGCAACGAGGCCGATGCCAGGAAGATCATCGCCACGCTGGAGCGCACCAACACGTTGCTGGCGCGGCTCGACGGCATGGCCGCGCGGGCCGACCGGCAGGTGCTGGGCAGCGACGGCAGCAAGGATGCCCTGGTGCCAGAGGTGCGCGCGGCCGTGGCGCAGCTCAATGGCCTGTTGGCCGACACCCGCGCCAGCGTCAAGAAGGTGGACGCCGTGCTGGTCGAAGCCCAGGCCGTTGGCGCCAACGCCCGCGAAGCCACCAATGACCTGGGAGCTCTGCGCGCCGAGGTGGAGAGCAACCTGCGCAAGGTGGAGAGCCTGGTCAACGAGATCAACCGCAAGTGGCCTTTTGCACGCGACACGGAGCTGAAACTGCCATGAAGCGATATGCCTTTCATCGTCTGTGGGCGCCAGAGCGGCTCGCCGCCATGGGTTGCGCCTTGCTGCTGGCGGCCTGCTCCAGCAAGCCCCCTGTGCCTGATTGGCAGATGAATGCCCAGGCGGCCGCCACCAAGGCCACCGAGGCCTATCTGTCTGGCAATGCACGCGTGCAGCAGCTGGAGTGGGAGCGGGCCCGCGCCGAAGTGGCCCGAACCGGCCGCGCTGATCTGATGGCCCGGCTGGAGCTGATGCGCTGCGCGGCGCAGGTGGCCAGCCTGGAGGTTGTTCCGTGTGATCGGTTTGAAGCGCTGCGCCCGGATGCGTCGGCGCCAGAGCAGGCGTATGCCGACTACCTGGCTGGCCGCGTGTCGCCGCAGCAGGCACCATTGCTGCCTGAAGCCCAGCGCAAAGTGGCAGCGTCGGGCGAAGCCGCCGCGCTGGCGGGCATCGAAGACCCGCTCTCGCGCCTGGTTGCTGCCGGGGTGTTGTTCCAGGCCGGGCGCGCCAGCCCTGCTGTGATCGCTGCTGCGACAGACACAGCATCCGCCCAAGGCTGGCGCAGGCCGTTGATGGCCTGGTTGCTACTTCAGGTGCAGCGGGCCGAGGCGGCCGGGGATGCGGAAGCCGCCGCAGCACTGCGCCGCCGCGTGGGCATCGTGGAGCAGGGCGCGACGAAGGTGAAGTAGGCGGTGGAGCGGCTCAGCGCAGGCGCGCCTGAAGCTGGCTCTCGATGTCGCTGCGCTCTGCAGCAAATTGCTGGGCGCTGATCTCGTTGGCTTCAAATTTGCGTGCCATGGACAGCAGCAGCACCGTGTTTTCCAGCCGTGTGTCTTGTTGCAGCGACGGTGGCAGGGCCGTGAGGCGGTCAAAGCTTTGTTTGTACAACTCGCTCCAGCTGAGCGCGCCTGCCTGGGCCTGGGCCCGCGCGTTGTCATGCCATCGCGAGAACTCCTCCAGGGCCCCGTCGCGGGGGCTGGAGCATCCCACAAGCCCCCCCAGGAGCGCAAGGGCTACCCAAGGACGGGCGGTGAAGAGTGAGCGAAGAATGTCTGCAGGGATTCGAAAACGTGGGTTCACGATCGTCCTCCATTCCTGAATGCCACCCAAAAATCAAGGTGTGCAGCGCGGAATGGTACTCTGATGCTATCGTTTTTGCTACGGTGTTGCTGTTTTGACCCACGCGCCCGCGCGTCAGGCGTGATACCCAAGCCGCAATGGAGTGCTGTGGCTCAGTGGCTCACAAAGCCGCTGGACAAAATCTCGTCCAGCCCGGCAGGCAGGTGCAGCATCGAATCCACCGACTGCACGGCCACTTCGGGCATCAACACGGTCACCGCTGCCAGCACGGCCAGCACCACGGTGCCGAGAAAGGCTGCTACGGCGCGTGCTCCAGGTGGAAGGGAATGGCGTTTCATGATGAAGTCCTCGTCATCAAGAGACAAAAAAGGGTGGGCGTCTCAATGACCGCCCAGGTGGCCTCAATGGCTACCAAATAGGATTTCAGCAAGGTGCCGCAGTTCCGTCTGTAAGACAAGGGCGATATCTGGGCGCCATAGGCAGGCTGTTACGGCTGGTTGCCTTCTTTGCGAAGCCGACATGACTGGCGGAGGCGATGGGGCGGGCAGGCGATGCGGCGGGCACCGGGTTGGCTCAATAGCCGACGATCTTGCGTGATCCGGGCCTTGTGTGCTGAGCGCGTCGGGCCGGGGTTCAAGCGCGTCTTTCGGGGCGAGACAGGCAAAGAAAAAGCCTGCAAGTTTTGCAACTTGCAGGCTTCGTATTTGGTGCCCAGGAGAGGACTCGAACCTCCACGATGTTACTCGCTAGTACCTGAAACTAGTGCGTCTACCAATTCCGCCACCTGGGCTTTCAGATCAGCTTTGAATTATAGAGCGTTTTTTTGGGGCTCCGGCCAAATTGCTCATTTTTTTGAAAATTGTCGCGACGACCTTTTGTCATCGTGCGGCGCCGCGGCTGGTTGGTGCGTGTGCGGGAGGCGGTGGCCCGTGTGGTGCGCGCATCTGGATTGCGAACGTGGGCCGTTCGAGAAATAAAAAAGCCGCTGTGTGTGCAGCGGCTTTGATATTTTGAAAACCGTCTCCGGTTCTCGTTAAACTTGGTGCCCAGGAGAGGACTCGAACCTCCACGATGTTACTCGCTAGTACCTGAAACTAGTGCGTCTACCAATTCCGCCACCTGGGCATTTCAGGAAAGACTCAGATTGTATAACAAAAAAACCACCCCCGGCGCGCAACCCGTTGCGCATTTGTCTCAGGAAATTGAAGGCAGCGTGCAGGGGCACCGTGATGGACACGGTTTTGTCATCCGCGACGATGGCGAAGGCGACATCTTTATTCCCCCCAACGAAATGCGCGCCGTGCTGCACAAAGACCGTGTGCGCGTGCGCATCGTGCGCCAGGACCGCCGTGGCCGCCCCGAGGGCCGCGTGGTCGAAATCATCGAACGCCCGCCCCAGCCCATCATTGGCCGACTGCTGCAGGAAAGTGGCGTGTGGCTGGTGGCGCCGGAGGACAAGCGCTACGGCCAGGATGTGCTGATCCCCAAGGGCGCCACAGGCGCAGCGAAGCCCGGGCAAGTCGTTGTGGTTGAACTGACCGAGCCGCCAGCACTGTTCGGCCAGCCCGTGGGCCGCATCACCGAAGTGCTGGGCGAGGTGGACGACCCCGGCATGGAGATCGAGATCGCCGTGCGCAAGTACGGCGTGCCACACGAGTTCTCGGCCGAGTGCCTGGCCCAGGCCAAGGAGTTGCCCGACAAGGTGCGCGCGCAGGACAAGAAGCGCCGTGTGGACCTGACCGACGTGCCCCTGGTCACCATCGACGGCGAAGATGCTCGCGACTTCGACGATGCCGTGTACTGCGAGCCCGCCAAGGTGGGCCGCAGCAAGGGCTGGCGCCTGTTGGTGGCCATTGCCGATGTGAGCCACTATGTGGAGACCGGCAGCGCCATCGACATCGATGCCTACGACCGCGCCACCAGCGTCTACTTCCCGCGCCGCGTGATCCCCATGCTGCCCGAGAAGCTCAGCAATGGGCTCTGTTCTCTGAACCCCGAGGTGGAGCGTCTGTGCATGGTCTGCGACATGCTGGTCACGGCCAAGGGCGAGGTGCACGCCTACCAGTTCTACCCGGCTGTGATGTTCAGCCACGCGCGCTTCACGTACACCGAGGTAGCGGCCATCCTGGCCAACACGCGCGGCCCCGAGGCCAGCAAGCGCAAGGACCGCGTCAAGGACCTGCTCAACCTGCACGATGTGTACCGCGCGCTGCTGATCGCGCGCCAGGCGCGCGGCGCGGTGGACTTTGAGACGACGGAGACGCAGATCGTCTGCGACGAAAACGGCCGCATCGAAAAGATCGTGCCACGTACCCGCAACGACGCGCACAAGCTCATCGAAGAGGCCATGCTGGCCGCCAACGTGTGCAGCGCCGACTTCATCGCGCAGGGCGGGCAGCCCGGCCTGTTCCGCGTGCACGAAGGCCCCACGCCCGAGAAGCAGGAGATCCTGCGCAACTACCTCAAGGCCATGGCCGTGGGCATGAGCATTGGTGACGACCCCAAGCCGGGTGACTTCCAGGCCATTGCCACGGCCACCAAGGACCGGCCCGACGCGCAGCAGATCCACACCATGCTGTTGCGCTCCATGCAGCAGGCCATCTACACGCCCATCAACAGCGGTCACTTTGGCTTGGCGTTCGATGCCTACACCCACTTCACCAGCCCCATCCGTCGCTATCCCGACCTGCTGGTGCACCGGGTCATCAAGGCCATCCTGAACAAGACGCAGTACAAACTGCCCGCGCTGCCCACACCCGGCGAGGCGCATGCCAAGCTGTCCAAGCGCCTGGCTGCGCGTGTGGCCGCGCCTGGAATGAAGCCGCGCAAGGATGTGAAGCCGCCCAGCCGCGAGACCCAGGCCTGGGAAGCCGCCGGCCTGCATTGCAGCGCCAACGAACGCCGCGCCGACGAGGCCAGCCGCGACGTGGAAGCCTGGCTCAAGTGCAAGTACATGCGTGAGCACCTGGGCGAGGAATACAGCGGCGTGGTGAGTGCGGCGACGAGCTTCGGCATCTTCGTCACGCTCGATGCCATGTACGTCGAGGGCCTGGTGCACATCACCGAGCTGGGCGGCGAATACTTCAAGTTCGACGAAGCACGCCAGGAACTGCGTGGCGAGCGTACCGGAATCCGTTATGCCATCGGTGCACGCGTGCGGGTGCAGGTCAGCCGCGTCGATCTGGACGGGCGCAAGATCGACTTCCGCCTGGTGCGCGAGGGCGAGGAGCTGCTGGGCCGTGCGCTCAAGGACAAAGGGGTGGGCCCTGACGGCGCAGGCGGCGGCGCACGCAAGGCCGGTGGCCGTGCGGGTGGCCGCAAGGCAGACAAAGGCGCTGCGATGTCGGCCACCGAAAAGGCGGGCCTGACCCGCGAGCGCGCGGCGCGTTCGCCCATCCAGTCGCTGAAGGCTTCGGTCAAGAAGGCGGTGGCGGGCAAGTCCAGCAAGGGCAAGGCGCGCAAGCCACGCCGGGGGTGATCGGCCGCGTCCCCCCGGGCGCTGGTTGTTGAGATCGATTGCTCATTAATTGATAGCTGCTACCGCTTGATGGACGGGAGGTAGCGGCTATTTTTATTGAATTTTCTGGGACGCCAGCGCGCTGGGCGGGGCCAGGCCCTCCAGAAAACGCGCATACCGCTGCGCCGTGTCGGCGGGAGCTTCCATCATGGGCAGATGGCCGATGCCGGGCAGGGCTTCCAGTTGTGCCTGGGGCAACAGCTTCTGCAAGGGCAGCAGGCCCGAACGATCGAACACGCGGTCGCTGTCGCCCCATAGCGCGAGCACGGGGTGCTTCTGCAAATCGCCCAGCCGTTGCTCCAGCAGGTAGCGGTCCTTGAGCTGAGCGTCCCATAGGCGGGTGTTCGATGGCGCGTTGCGCAGCGCTGCCTGCTCGGTGGCGTGCAGGATGGGGTAGGGCAGGAAGGGGCGTTTTTCAAACACCAGGTCCATCATGGCGCCGAAGGCAGTGGCGTCGTGGGCGACCAGCGGGCGCTGCCCGGTGTCGATGAGCCGGTCCATGGTGCTGGGCTTGGGCGAGCGGATGCCATGGGGTGCGCCGATGAAGGCCACGCTGGCCACGCGCTCGGGGTGCTGCAGCGCAAACAGGGCGGCGATGGTGCCGCCCATGGAGTTGCCTGCGAGGTGGGCCTTTTCGATGCCCAGCGCGTCCAGCAATGCGCCCAGGCGCTGGGTGTGGGCGGCGTAGTCATAGGGTTGGTCGTCCAGCCGCGTGCTCTCGCCAAAACCGGGGAAGTCTGGGGCAACCACCCGGTACTGGCCGGTGAGGGGACGCGCAAAATCCACCCAATGGTCCTTCTCTGCAAAAATGCCGTGCAGCAGCACCAGGGGTGTCGTACCTGGGTTTGTGGGCGCTGGCTGGGATGGCGCACCGCTGTCCATGTAGTGGATGGTGTGCAGCGCGGCGGTGGTGGTTTTTTCTTCCATGCCCGAGAGGCTGCGGTTGAGGTGGAGCAGGGGCTCCTTCAACAGCGACGGGGCGCCGTAGTAGAAGCCCACGCCGCTGAGGGCGAAGGCGGCGGCAACAGAAAAGAAGGCAATGCGTTTCAAGAACCAGTCTCCAAAAAGAAATGTGGGGTGCCGAGGCCCGGCGCTGTGGCCACGCGCGCAGGCCGGGCAAGGCTACCGAGAACCGTGCTTCAAGACTTGTAGGTTTGGGCTATGCCGCAGCGCACGAACACCCTGACGCTGGGCACTGACCGGGCGCTGTATGTGGGCGGGATCCCGGCCACGGGCTGGCATTGCCACGCATCGCCCGTTCTGCTGATGGGGCTTTCGGGCCGGTTTGCGTTGCACTGGGGCACCGGGCTGGTGGAGACCTGCCACAGCGCGCTGGTGGATGCTGGGGTGGAGCATCTGTTCGACCCCTGCGGTGAAGTGGTGGCGCTGGTGTACCTGGAGCCGGATTCGCCGGAGGCCCGCAGCCTGCGCAGCGTGTTCCAGCGGCAGGGTGGGATGCTGCTGGATGTGGCGGCGCCAGTGGGGGCGCGTGCGGCCATGGAAGGCCATTTGCGTGCCTTCGATCTACCGGCGCTGCTGCACCGCCACCTGCTGCAGGCGGCGCCCCCGCTGGACCCGCGCGTGGCACACAGCCTGCACGCCCTGCGCCGCCCTCAGCACGGGCAGGGGCGCCTGGCGCGGGCGGGGCTGGCGTCCGGGGCGCAACTGTCTGCCTCGCGCTTCAACCATTTGTTCCGCGCCGAAATGGGCGTGAGCCTGCGCAGCTACCGCGTATGGTCGCAGGTGCGGCTGGCCATGGCCGGGCTGGCGGTCAGCCCGCGCCTGACGGATGCGGCGCTGCATGGGGACTTTGCGGACTCGGCGCATTTCAGCCGCATGTTCCGCCAGACCTTTGGCATGACGCCGTCGAGCGTGCTCAAGCCGCTCAAGCAGGTCACGCTGCTGGATTGACCCCTATCACCCGCCTACGTGCCGCGCCAGCGCACTGGCGGTCAGGGCGCGGCCCGCTGGCCAGGCATCAGCGGCCTGGCCGTGCTGGTACACCGCTTCGCTCGCAGCGCGCAGGGCACTGGCACCTGCGGCCAGGTGTGCACCCACCATGCCCGCTAGCACATCGCCCGTGCCTGCCGTTGCCAGCCGTGCGTTGCCCGTGGGGTTGATTGCGGGGACGCGGCCCGGTGCGGCAATCACGGTGCCCGAACCCTTGAGCACAGCCACGCAGTTGAATTGGTCAGCGAGTTGTTGCGCGGCATCCAGCCGGTCGGCCTGGACCTCGGCGGTGCTCAGGCCCAGCAGGCGGGCGGCCTCCAGCGGGTGGGGGGTGATGACCGTGGGCTGCCCATGCTGGCCACGTGCCACCACCAGCGCGTGCAGTGCGGCTTCGGTGGCGATGTTGTTGAGTGCATCGGCATCCAGCACCAGGCGCGCGGCGCGGGTGATGGCCTCGGGCAGCACCTGTGCGATGGCCTGGCCGCCGCCACAGCCACAGACCACGGTGAGCTGTTCCAGTGCCAGCGCATCGAAGCGGCGGAACATCAGCTCGGGCTGCTGCGGGTCGAGCTGCTGGTGGCCGTTGTCGAGCAACGCTACCAGCACACGGCCCGCGCCGCTGTGCAGGGCCGCCGACGCGGCCAGCAGCGGGGCGCCCGCCATGCCCAAGCCGCGTGCTGCCAGCCCCTCGCCACCCACCACGGCCACGTCCCCGTAGCTGCCTTTGTGGCTGGCATGGGCGCGCGGCGCGGGTAGCGGCGGGCCGCAGAGCCAGGCTGTGGGCGGCTCGTGCCCGGGGTGGGTGCCCAGGTCGTCCCACCACACCTGGCCCGCAGCATCGCGCCCGGCAGCGGTGAACAGGCCGGGCTTGAGGGTCAGCAGGCTCAGCGTGTGGCGTGCCGGGCTTGGCGTGTGTGGATGGTGAAGCTGCGCAACGTGGGGCGCTAAGCCCGCTGCAAACTGGCCGGTGTCGGCATCCAGCCCGCTGGGCAAGTCCACGGCCAGCACGGGCGCCGGGCTGTGCTGCAGGGCGTGTTGGCAGGCCCGCAGTCGCGCATCGGGCATGCGGATGGGGGCGTGGGGCGATGAGGACACGCCAATGCCCAGCAGCGCGTCAATGCACAGATCCTGCGGGCCCAGGTCGGCGGGGGGCGTGTCAGCCCATGTCACGCCCGCAGCCAGGGCGCGTTGCCATGATGCTTTTGCGTCCGCCGGAGCCTTGTCGGGCTGGCCGAGCCAGGTCACCACCACCTGGCGGCCACTGCGCTGCAGGTGCATGGCGGCCTCCAGCCCGTCGCCACCGTTGTTGCCGGGGCCGCAGGCAATCCAGACCGTGCGCGCGTGGGGCGCCAGGGCCAGGGCCAGTTGCGCCACGGCCAGGCCCGCGCGCTGCATCAGGGTGTGCGGGGGCAGGGTGACAGCCGCCGCCTGCTCGATGCGGCGGGTGGCGGCGGTGTGGAACAGCGGGTGGGGTTGGTGGGGGGTGATGCGGTGCATGGTGGCGGCAGGGGCTGCACGGCGCCATGCCGTGCGCCTGCCATTGTGCGTCGCCGACCCCGGGGCGACAACGCGCCGTGCGTCAGAACTGCCGCATGCCCAGGCCGTCCAGCGGAACCTCGGGCTCGCGCTGCGCCATCAGGTCGGCCAGGGCGCGGGCGCTGCCGCAGGCCAGGGCCCAGCCACCCGCGCCGTGGCCGGTGTTGAGCCACAGGCCGGGCACGCCGCTGGCGCCCACCACCGGGGCACCGTCGGGCAGCAGGGGGCGCGCACCGCGCCAGACCTGCACGCCGGACGAGAGCTGCGCACCGCCCGGGAACCAGTCGTTGAGCGTGCGGTACAGGCGCTGCAAAGTGGCGGTGTGGTGCTCGGCGTCGGCACCCGCCAGTTCGGCGCCGCCCGCAATGCGCACACGCTGGCCCAGGCGCGTGATGGAGATCTGCTGGGCCACATCCACCACGCTGCCCTGGGGGGCATGGGTGGATTCGCGCAGTGGGGCGCTGACGGAGTAGCCATACACCGCCGTCATGGGCAGGCGCAGGCCGAGCGCGGGCAGCAGCGCGGCCGAGGCCGTGCCGGCGCACAGCACCACGGCATCAAAACGCCGCAGGTCGCTCTCGCCCTGCACCACCACGCCGACCGGGGTGGCCCCGATGCGATCGATGCGGGTGTTGAAGGCAAAGTGCACACCCGAGCCCTGCGTGCCCTGGCGCAGCAGCTGCGCAAACAGGCGGCAGTTGCCAGCGCGGGCATCGGGCAGGTGGATGGCACCGGCCAGCGACGCCTCGGGCGACAGGCCGGGCTCGATCTGGCGCGCGATGTCGGCATCCACTTCGCGCAGGGCCACGCCGCTGTCGCGCAGCACCTGCAGCGCGGGCTGGATCTGGGCGCGTTCTTGTTCCGTGCGCAGCAGCACCAGGCGGCCTACGCTGGCCTCAAAGTCGAGTTCGTGCCGTTGGGCCAGGGCCTGTAGCCGGCTTTGGCTGTATTGCGCCAGGCGCTCCAGCGCCGCCGCGGGGGCGCTGCTGGCGTGTGTGGCACTGCGCCAGCGGCTGAGCCAGTCCCAGTTGGCGCGGCTCAGCCCGCCGGACAGCCGCAGCGTGGCGTGTGGCCCCATCAGCCGCAGGGCATGGCCGAATCCGGGCACGGCCCAGGGGCTGAGCAGGTGGGGGGCGAGCAGGCCTGCTGTGGCAAAGCTGGCTTCTTCGGCGGCGGCGCTGCGTTGTTCAAAAACGGTGACTTCGTGGCCGTCGCTGGCCAGCTCGTACGCGGTGGTGACGCCGACAATGCCGGCGCCCACGATGGCAATCTTCATGAAATTTGGGTGTTTTTGGCCTCTTGCGCCTGTTGGTAAAGCGCGAGTAGCTATTATTTTTGTAGTGTTTGTTCGATCTGCAGACCCACGTTGAGCACGGTGTCGTCACGCAAGGCCCCGTGCCAGACCATCAGGCCCACCGGGAGTTCCCCCGTTGCATGGCAAGGCAGCGACAGTGCGCAGCCGTCCAGCAGGTTGACCACGCTGGTGTTGCGCAGCAGCAGATTGTTGACGCGGAAGAACTCGGCATCGCGCGCGGCATCCCGGGCCGCATCGGCGCCGTCAGCCGGGGCCACATCGGCCAGCAAGGGGGCCACGATGGGCACGGTGGGCGAGAGCAGGGCGTCGTAGCCCTCCATGTCGGCCTGCATGCGTGCGATCCATTGCTGGCGGGCCTGCAGCAGATCAATGTATTCCCAGGCCATCAGGGTGGCGCCTCGTTCGATGCGGGTGCGCACGCGGGGGTCGTAGCGGTTGCCAGCGTGCTGCAACAGCGCGCGGTGCCAGGCATAGCTTTCGGGGGCTGCAAAGCCGTAGGCGGGCTGCTCCGCCACGGCGGGCAGGGCGATGGTGTCGATGTGGGCCCCCGCCTGGCGCAGGGCGCGCAGGGTGCGCTCGAAAGCCTGGGCCACGGTCGCGTCGAGCCCGTCCAGAAACAAGGTGGACGGGACGGCCAGCCGGTACTGGGACAGCGTTGCCAGGCTGCGCGTGACGCGCCGGGCGGCCAGCACCTCGTGCGCCACGATGGCGTCGCGCACGCTGCGCGTCATGGCGCAGGCGGTGTCGAGCGTGGTGGAAAGGGGCACGGCACCCGTGGTGGGCACCAGGCGCTCCGTGTTCTTGAAGCCCACGATGCCGTTGAGTGCAGCAGGGATCCGTATGGAGCCGCCGGTGTCCGACCCCAGCCCGATGAAGGCCGCCCCTGTGGCCACCGACACGCCCGCACCAGAGGACGAGCCGCCCGGCACACGCTGCGCGCCGGGCAGGGCGCCGGAGCGTGCATCCCAGGCCGCAGGCGTGCCGTGGTGCGGGTTCACGCCCACGCCCGAAAAGGCGAACTCGACCATGTTCGTGCGGCCGATCAGGCTGGCCCCGGCCGCGCGCAGGCGGGCGACTGCAGGACAGTCCTGGGCGGCGGCAGGCGCGTCGGCCAGAACGGTGGAGCCTGCGGGCGTGGCCTGGCCTGCGATGTCGAACAGGTCCTTGACCGACACAGCCAGCCCCGCCAGGGGCAACTGGGTCATGCCGGGCTGCACCGCTGTGGTGCGTGCCTCGTCGAACATTGTTCGTACAAAGCTGTGGGTGTTGGCGGGGGCCTGGGAGGCATCGATGCAACGTTCCAGCTCGGCGGGCGCAGTGGTGGCGCCCTCCCGCAGTCGGTCGCGGGCGGTGATCAGGTCAGGCAGCATGGTGTGCTAGAATCTTTGGGTTTTGCTGGGAGCAGTGACGCAGGCGGTGCATTGCATCGCAGGTGTGGCGGCTGTCGCAAAGCCAATCGCAAAGCAGCCCTGTCAAGGTGTTGCGGCATTCGTGAAGAACACGGTGCTGCAAATATTGGGGCTGATTTTAGACCTAACCTTTGGAGTATTTTTATGTCCGTTACCATGCGCGAAATGCTGGAAGCCGGTGTCCACTTCGGTCACCAAACCCGCTTCTGGAACCCCAAGATGGCCCCCTACATCTTCGGTCATCGCAACAAGATTCACATCATCAACCTGGAAAAGTCGCTGCCACTGTTCCAGGAAGCCCAAAAGTTCGCCAAGCAACTGGCTGCCAACCGCGGCACGATCCTGATGGTCGGCACGAAGCGCCAAGCCCGTGAAATCCTGTCCACCGAAGCCCTGCGCGCTGGCGTGCCTTTCGTGGACCAGCGCTGGCTGGGCGGCATGCTGACGAACTTCAAGACCGTGAAGACCTCGATCAAGCGCCTCAAGGACATGAAGGCCCAGCAAGAAGCTGGCCTCGACAGCCTGAGCAAGAAGGAGCAACTGACGTTCTCCCGCGAAATCGAGAAGCTCGAAAAGGACATCGGCGGCATCCAGGATATGGTTGCACTGCCCGACGCCATTTTCATCATCGACGTGGGCTTCCACAAGATCGCCGTGGCCGAAGCCAAGAAGCTGGGCATCCCGCTGATCGGCGTGGTTGACACCAACCACTCGCCTGAAGGCATCGACTACGTGATCCCTGGCAACGACGACTCGGCCAAGGCTGTGACGCTGTACGCCCGTGGCATCGCTGACGCGATCATCGAAGGCCGCGCCAATGCCGTGAACGAAGTGGTCAAGGCCGCTGCGTCCGAAAGCTCGGACGAGTTCGTGGAAGTGCAAGAAGCCGCCGCCTGATACCCGGCTGCGCGATACGTCGCGAAGAAAAGCGGGGCCCCTGTGAGCCCCCTTTTTTTTAGGCTGAATCCAATCGATTGAACTGAACACTGAAGGAATAAAGATGGCTGCAATTACCGCAAGCATGGTCGCTGAACTGCGTGGCAAGACCGATGCCCCCATGATGGAATGCAAGAAGGCACTGACGGAAGCCGACGGCGACATGGCCAAGGCCGAAGAGCTGCTGCGCGTCAAGCTGGGCACGAAGGCTGGCAAGGCCGCCTCGCGCGTGACGGCTGAAGGCGTGGTCGCCAGCTTCATCAACGGCAACCTGGGCGCCCTGATCGAAGTCAACAGCGAAACCGACTTCGTTTCCAAGAACGACAGCTTCATCGCCATGGCCAACGCCGCCGCCAAGCTGGTGGCCGAGCACAACCCAGCCGACATCGAAGCCCTGGGCGCCCTGGCCTACGAGCAAGACAGCTTTGGCCCCACACTGGAAGACGTGCGCAAGGGCCTGATCGGCAAGATCGGCGAGAACATGTCGTTCCGCCGCTTCAAGCGCTTCAGCGGCTCCAACCTGGCTGCCTACCTGCACGGTTCGCGCATCGGTGTGGTCGTCGAATTTGACGGCGACGCAGCTGCCGCCAAGGACGTGGCCATGCACGTGGCCGCCATGAAGCCCGTGGCCCTGACCAGCGCCGATGTGCCTGCCGACCTGATCGCCAAGGAGCGCTCGGTCGCTGAAGGCAAGGCCGACGAAGCCAACAAGGAACTGGTTGCCGCTGGCAAGCCTGCACAAAGCGCCGAAATCACCGCCAAGCGCATCGACGGCGCTGTGCAAAAGTACCTCAAGGAAGTCTCGCTGGCCGACCAGGTCTTCGTGAAGGCTGCCGACGGCAAGCAAACCGTGGCCCAGATGCTCAAGGCTGCCAACACCAACGTGAAGGGCTTCACCCTCTACGTTGTGGGCGAAGGCATTGAGAAGAAGGCCGACGACTTCGCTGCCGAAGTGGCCGCCCAAGTGGCTGCTGCCAAGGCTGCTGCTGCCTGATCGGCTGCACTGCAGCCCGTCCCCCACATTTTTTACCGCCGTACCTGCCTTTGGAGAAATCACCCATGTCCCACGCTGCACCAGCCCACAAGCGCATCCTGCTCAAGCTGTCTGGTGAGGCGCTGATGGGGGATGACGCCTTTGGCATCAACCGTGCCACCATCGTCCGCATGGTGGAGGAGATCGCCGAGGTCACCCGCCTGGGTGTGCAGGTGGCGGTGGTGATCGGTGGGGGCAATATTTTCCGTGGCGTCGCGGGCGGTTCGGTCGGCATGGACCGTGCCACTGCTGACTACATGGGCATGCTGGCCACCGTGATGAACGCGCTGGCCCTGGCCGATGCCATGGACAAGCAGGGCCTGGTGGCCCGTGTGATGTCCGCCATTGCCATCGAGCAGGTGGTTGAGCCCTATGTGCGCCCCAAGGCCTTGCAGTACCTCGAAGAGGGCAAGGTCGTTGTGTTTGCCGCTGGCACGGGCAATCCTTTCTTTACCACTGACACAGCAGCGGCCCTGCGCGGTGCCGAGATTGGCGCCGAGCTGGTGCTCAAGGCCACCAAGGTGGACGGCGTTTATACTGCCGACCCCCAGAAGGACCCCACGGCCACGCGCTATACAAAGCTCAGCTTTGACGAGGCCATGTCCCGCAATCTGGGCATCATGGATGCGACCGCCTTTGCCCTGTGCCGCGACCAGAAGCTGCCGGTGAAGGTGTTTTCCATCATCAAACACGGTGCCTTGAAGCGCGTGGTGATGGGTGAAGACGAAGGTACGCTGGTTTACGCCTGATCACGATGGATGGACCTGCACCGGATGCAGGTCGACCCCGAGGAGAAAACATGACGATTGCCGACATCAAGAAAACCACTGAGACCAAGATGGACCAGTCCATTGCGGCCTTCAAGAACAACCTGCAGAAGATCCGCACCGGCCGCGCCAACCCCGCGCTGCTTGATACGGTGCAGGTCGAGTACTACGGCTCCATGGTTCCCTTGAGCCAGGTGGCCAATGTGGCGCTGATCGACTCGCGCACCATCAGCGTGCAGCCCTGGGAAAAAGGCATGGGCGCCAAGATCGAAAAGGCCATCCGCGAAAGCGATCTGGGCCTGAACCCTGCGTCCCTGGGCGACCTGATCCGCGTTCCGATGCCCGCGATGAGCGAAGAGCGCCGCAAGGAAATGACCAAGCTGGCGCGCAACGAAGGCGAAAGCGCCAAGATTGCCGTGCGCAACCTGCGCCGTGACGCAAACGAATCGGTCAAGAAGCTGGTCAAGGACAAGCTGGCGTCGGAAGACGACCAGAAGCGCGCCGAAACCGACGTGCAGAAGTTCACCGACAAGCACATCGCCGAGATCGATGCGCTGGTGGCGGCCAAAGAGCAGGAAATCATGGCGGTTTAAGCCCCCAGGGCTTGATCGTTCCCATGTCTGTTTCTCCGGTGGTGCCACACCACATTGCCATCGTCATGGATGGCAACGGCCGCTGGGCCAAGCGCCGCTTTCTGCCGCGCCTGGCGGGCCACAAGCAAGGGGTTGACTCGCTGCGCCGCTGTGTGCGCGCCTGCGCTGAGCGCGGCGTCGGCGTATTGACCGTTTTTGCGTTCTCTTCCGAAAACTGGAACCGCCCTGCAGACGAGGTCTCGGGCCTCATGGAGCTGCTCGCGCTGGCGCTGGGCCGTGAAGTGCCGCAGCTCAAGAAGGACGGCGTGCGCCTGTACTTTGTGGGCGAACGTGCGGGTCTTTCTCCGAAGGTCCGCGAGGGGCTGGCGCAGGCCGAGGCTGCTACGGCCGAAAACACGCGCCTGGTGCTCAATGTGTGTTTCAACTATGGTGGCCGCTGGGACATTGCCCAGGCTGCCGCTTCGCTGGCGGCGCGCGGCGAGCCCATCACCGAAGCCAGCCTGCATGGTGCGATGGGCATGTCCCATGTGCCCGACCCGGACCTGGTGATCCGCACCGGCGGCGAGATGCGGATCAGCAACTTCTTGCTGTGGCAATCTGCGTACGCCGAGTTTGTGTTCAGTGACCGGCTGTGGCCGGACTTCGATGAGTCGGCGCTGGACGAGGCGATTGCCGCCTTCGGCAGCCGCGAACGCCGTTTTGGCAAAACTTCCGAACAGATCCTGTCCGCGCGTCCTCATCCGATGCCGGGTTGAGAACCTCAGCAGGTTCTGAAAGGCCCCATGCTCAAACAGCGTGTCATCACCGCCCTTGTTCTGCTGGCCATCTTGCTGCCAGCACTTTTTTACCCGTCCACCGTGCCTTTTACCGTGGTGGTGCTGGTGCTCATGGCGGCTGGCGCGTGGGAGTGGGGCCGCCTGAGCGGGCTGGGCCAGACGGGCTCGGTGGCCGTGGGTGCTGTCTGCACCGCATTGTGTGCGGGGTCCTGGGCGCTGGGCTGGGTGGATCGCCCGCTGACGGCGCTGTGGGTCGCGGGGGGCGGACTCTGGGTGCTGGCGGCCGCATGGCTGCTCCAGGCCGGCGTGCCGGGCTGGCCCCACATTCCTGCGGTCGTGCGCTTGGTGGCCGGGGTGCTGGCCCTGTGGCTGGCCTGGCTGGCGGTGGTACAGGCGCGCAATGTGGGTATCAATTTCTTGCTGTCGGTGCTGCTGCTGGTGTGGGTGGCCGATATCTTTGCCTACTTTGTCGGCCGTGCATTTGGCCTGCGCTTCACCAAGGGCAAGCTGGCCCCCTCCATCAGCCCGGGCAAGAGCTGGGAAGGCGTGTGGGGCGGGCTGGCGGGCGTGGTGGTCATGGCCTTTGTCTGGGTGGCGGCTGATGCCCACTGGCAGGCCGCAGTGCCCAGCTTCTACAGCCGCATGGCGCAGCAGGGCTGGTGGCTGCTGGTGGTTGCTGCGTTGTTCATGGTGGCCATGAGTGTGTCGGGCGACCTGGTGGAATCGCTCATCAAGCGCAGCGCGGGGGTCAAGGACAGCAGTGGCCTGCTGCCGGGGCACGGCGGCGTGCTCGACCGCGTGGACGCCCTGCTGCCAACCTTGCCCCTGGCCATGATGCTCACGCGCCTGACGACCCCATGATGAAACAAAAAATCACCGTCCTCGGTTCCACCGGCTCCATCGGCACCAGCACGCTCGATGTGGTGGCCCGCCACCCGGACCGTTTTGAAGTGTTTGCCCTGAGTGCTGCCACCCAGGTGGATTTGCTGCTGGCCCAGTGCGCGCAGTTCCGGCCTCGCTATGCGGTGATGGCCAGTGCGCCCCATGCTCAGCTGCTGGCCGAAAAAATCAAAGAAAACAACCTGCCTACGCTCGTCCTGGTTGAAAATGATGCTATAAAAAATATAGCATCTCATCCCGATGTGGATGCCGTCATGGCCGCCATCGTGGGGGCTGCGGGTCTGGCGCCCTGTCTGGCCGCTGCCCGGGCGGGCAAGCGGCTGCTGCTGGCCAACAAGGAGGCGCTGGTGGTGGGCGGAGGCTTGTTCATGCAGACGGTGCGCCAGGGCGGCGCTACGTTGTTGCCCATCGACAGCGAACATTCCGCCATTTTCCAGTGCCTGCCTGAAGATCCGTCCACCTGGCCCGATCGGGTGGACAGCATCCTGCTCACGGCATCCGGCGGGCCCTTCCGCCAGCGTGACCCTGCCACCCTGGCTGAGATCACCCCGGCCCAGGCTTGCGCGCACCCCAATTTCTCGATGGGCCGCAAGATCTCGGTCGATTCGGCCACCATGATGAACAAGGCACTGGAGGTGATCGAGGCGCGTTGGCTGTTCGACCTGCATCCCGACCAAATCAAGGTGGTGATCCATCCGCAGCAGATCATTCATTCGATGGTGCAGTTCAAGGACGCCTCCATCCTCGCGCAACTGGGCACGCCGGACATGCGCGTGCCCATCGCCTGTGGCCTCGCCTGGCCTGAGCGCATTGCCAGCGGTGCCAGCAAGCTGGATTTTTCGACCTTGAGCGCACTGGCGTTCGAAGAGGCCGACGCCACCCGTTTTCCGGGCCTGCATCTTTCGTGGCAGGCGCTGAAGGCGGCCGAAGGCACGACCGCCGTGCTGAACGCCGCCAATGAAGTGGCCGTGGGGGCGTTTTTGTCTGGGCGCCTGCGGTTTGACCACATTCATGCGGTCAACCTTGCAACTTTGGAGGCCGTGATGCCCTCCAAGCCGGATTCGCTCGAAGCCCTGCTGGATCTGGACACCCAGGCCCGCAGTGCAGCCGAGCACGCCGCAGGCCGACTGGCGGCCTGAGCCCTCCCGACCTTCGGAACCATTTCGCCATGCTGCTGACCCTTGTTGCTTTTGTCGTGGCCCTCGGTCTTTTGATTGCAGTGCATGAGTACGGGCACTACCGGGTGGCCGTGGCGTGTGGGGTGAAGGTGCTGCGCTTCTCGGTGGGTTTTGGCCAGCCCCTGCTGCGCTGGCAACCCAAGGGGTCTCCCACGGAGTTTGTGGTTGGTGCTTTTCCGCTCGGCGGCTATGTGCGCATGCTGGACGAGCGCGAGGCGCCCGTGCCACCCGAAGAGCGCCACTTGGCGTTCAACACTCAGCCTCTGCGTTCGCGGGCCGCCATTGTGGCGGCAGGCCCCTTGGCCAACCTGCTGCTGGCGGTGCTGCTGTACTCCATCGTGAACTGGAATGGGGTGGAGGAGCCCCGTGCGCTGCTGGCCAGCCCCGTGGCCGGATCGGTCGCGCACAAAGCGGGCTTGCGGGGAGGCGAACTGGTGGAGCGTGCAGCGCTGGGCGCCGACGAGATGGAGCCAGTCCGCTCGTTCGAGGATCTGCGCTGGCTGCTCACGCGTGGCGCGCTGGAAGGCCAGACCGTGCGCCTGGATGTGAAGCCGCAGGCAGGCGCTGCGCACAGAGATATCCTGCTAGACATGTCGGGCATCGACAGCCGGGAGGCCGACGCACAGCTGTTCCGCAAGATCGGGATTCTGGGTCCGTGGACGCGTCCTGTCCTGGGCGAGGTTATGCCCGATGGTGCGGGGGCCCGAGCTGGGCTGCGCCAGGGGGATGTGGTGCTCAAGCTGGGGGCCACCGACGTGGTGGATGGCCAGCAGTTGCGGGAGCTGATCCGCCAGTCGCTGCGCGGCAGTGAACCCCTGTCACAGGCCTGGCGCATTGACCGTGCGGGGCAGCTGCTCACGCTGGAAGTGTTGCCCGAAGCCAAGCACGAGCAGGGCGCCACGGTGGGGCGCATCGGTGCCTTTGTAGGCGCCCCCCCCGAGTTTGTGACCGTGGAATACGGCCTGCTGGAAGGCGTCTGGGCTGGCTTGGTCAAGACCTGGGATGTGTCGGTGCTGACCTTGCGCATGATGGGACGCATGGTGATTGGCGAGGCTTCCCTCAAGAATCTGAGCGGCCCCTTGACGATTGCTGACTACGCCGGGCGTTCGGCCAGCATGGGGTTGACCCAGTACCTGGTGTTTCTCGCCCTGATCAGCGTGAGCCTGGGCGTGCTCAACCTGCTGCCGCTGCCTGTCTTGGACGGTGGGCACCTGATGTATTATCTTTGGGAGGGTGTCACGGGCAGGGGAGTGTCGGACGCATGGATGGAGCGTCTGCAGCGTGGAGGCGTTGCGGTCCTGCTTCTCATGATGTCCATCGCCCTGTTCAACGATATCACCCGGCTCTTTGGCTAACCTTTTGCCGCGATTGCCCTGCAATGGCGGCTCCAGCTTCATTCATGAAAAAACACATCAATCGCCTGGGCGTGCGTACCGCATCGGCCGTTGCCGCCATGGTTTTTGCCGCCAATGCGGCATGGGCTCTGGAGCCTTTCAAGGTGCAGGACATCCGTGTGGAAGGTCTGCAGCGTGTAGAGCCCGGCACCGTGTTTGCCTCCATGCCCCTGCGGGTGGGTGATGACTACAACGACGAGAAGGGCGCAGCAGCTATTCGCGCGCTGTTTGGCCTGGGCTTGTTCAAGGACGTGCGCCTGGAGGCCAGCGGCAACGTGCTGGTGGTGGTGGTCGAAGAGCGCCCCTCCATCGCCGATGTGGACTTTGCGGGCGCCCGCGAGTTCGACAAGGACGCCTTGAAGAAGGCCATGCGCGACGTGGGCCTTGCAGAAGGCCGCCCTTACGACAAGGCCCTGGCTGACCGGGCCGAGCAGGAACTCAAGCGCCAGTACATCAACAAGAGCCTGTACGGCGCCGAGGTGGTGACCACCGTGACGCCCATCGAGCGCAACCGTGTGAACCTGACCTTCACGGTGGTGGAGGGCGAGCCTGCACGCATCAAGGAAGTACGCCTGGTGGGCAATAAGGCCTTCAGCGAATCCACCCTCAAAGGTCTGTTCGACCAGGACACGGGTGGCTGGCTCAGCTGGTACACCAAGTCCGACCGCTATTCCCGTGCCAAGCTCAATGCCGACCTGGAGACGCTGCGCTCGTACTACCTGCAGCGCGGCTACCTGGAGTTCCGTGTGGATTCCACACAGGTGGCGATTTCGCCTGACAAGCAGGATATCTCCATCACCGTCAACATCACCGAGGGTGAGCGTTTTGTGGTGTCGGGGGTGAGGCTGGAGGGCAACTACCTGGACCGTGAAGACGAGTTCAAGTCCCTTGTGACCATCCGCCCCGGTGAGCCCTACAACGCCGATCAGGTGACCGAAACCACCAAGGCGTTCTCCGAATACTTCGCGCGTTTCGGTTTTGCATTCGCCCGGGTCGAGGCCGTGCCGGAAATCGACCGCGAAAACAACCGCGCTGTGCTGGTTGTGCAGGCCGAGCCATCGCGCCGCGCCTATGTGCGCCGCATCAATGTGAGCGGCAACAACCGCACGCGGGACGAAGTGATCCGCCGCGAGTTCCGCCAGTACGAGGCCTCGTGGTACGACGGTGACAAGATTCGCCTGTCGCGCGACCGCGTGGACCGCCTGGGCTTCTTCACGGAAGTCAATGTCGAGACCCTGGAAGTGCCGGGCGCGCCGGACCAGGTGGATCTGGTGATCAACGTGGCCGAGAAGCCCACGGGTTCGTTGCAGATGGGGGTGGGTTTTTCCAGTGCTGAAAAGGCATCGCTTTCGTTCGGCATCAAGCAGGAGAACATCTTCGGCTCCGGCAACTATCTGGGGATTGATGTCAACACCAGCAAGTACCGCCGCACGCTGGTGTTCAGCACGACGAATCCGTACTTCACGCCGGACGGTATTTCACGCACGCTGGACGTGTACTACCGCACCGACAAACCCTATGAAGATCAGGGCGGCAACTACCAGTTGGTCACGACCGGGACTTCGGTGCGCTTCGGGGTGCCGTTCAGTGAAACCGACACCGTGTTCTTTGGCGGTGGTCTGGAGCAGACCCAGATCAAGCCCGGAACCAACATTCCCGCGACCTATCTGTACTACGCCGATAAGTTTGGCTACACCAGCACCTCCATTCCCTTGACGGTGGGCTGGTCGCGCGACGACCGGGATAGCGCCCTGGCCCCCAATTCGGGCCGCTATCAGCGCCTGAATTCCGAGTGGTCCGTGGCCGGCGATGCGCGATACGTGCGTGCCAACTACCAGTACCAGCAGTACATACCGCTCAACAAGCGCTTCACGGTGGCCTTCAATGGTGAGGCGGGCATTGGCAAGGGCATGAACGGCCGCCCCTTCCCTGTGTTCAAGAACTTCTATTCGGGTGGCCTGGGTTCTGTGCGTGGCTTCGATCAGGGCACGCTCGGCCCCCGCGACGTGACAGGGGCCTCTCTGGGCGGGCCCAAGAAGGTGACCCTGAATGCGGAGCTGATTGCTCCCTTCCCGGGCGCAGGGAACGACCGGACCCTGCGCGTGTTCACTTTTGTGGACGTGGGGAACGTGTACGGAGAGCATGAAAAAGTCACTTTCAGCGACATGCGTGCTTCCGTGGGCCTGGGGCTGAGCTGGATTTCCCCGCTCGGTCCGCTGCGTTTGGCGTTTGCGCAGCCGGTGCGCAAGTTCGCTGGCGATAAAATCCAAAAATTGCAATTCCAGATCGGAACGTCTTTCTAATGAAATCCTTTTCTCGCCATCTCTCTGTGGCCCTGCTGCTTAGCGTTGTTGCCGTCGCAGCCCCTGCGCAGGCGCAGGAATTCAAAGCCGGTTTTGTCAATACCGATCGCATCTTCCGTGAAGCCAGCACCGCCAAGGCTGCGCAGGCCAAGCTGGAGCAGGAGTTCTCCCGCCGCGAGAAAGAACTGGTGGACCTGGGCAACACCCTGAAAGCCGCCACCGATAAATTCGAACGCGAAGCCCCCACCATGGCCGAGAGCCAGCGCACCACGCGCCAGCGCCAACTTGTGGACCAGGACCGTGACTTCCAGCGCAAGCGCCGTGAGTTCCAGGAAGACCTGAGCGCCCGCAAGAACGAAGAGCTGTCCCAGGTGCTGGAGCGCGCCAACAAGGTGGTCAAGCAAGTGGCCGAGGCCGAGAAGTACGACGTGATCCTGCAAGAGGCCGTCTACATCAACCCCAAGCATGACATCACCGACAAGGTGATCAAGGCGTTGAATGCCGCTGCTGGCGCCAAGTAATCAGCCACAGCGCTGGGCAGGTGACGCGTGAGCGGCTTGCTGCTCGGGCACATTGTGGATGTGCTCGGTGGTTCGCTGGAGGGGGGGGCGCGTGATACCGCCATCGCCCGCATCGCGCCACTGGAGGTGGCAGGCCCCGGGGACCTCAGTTTCCTGAGCAACCCCCGCTACCAACAGCAACTGGCCGCCTCCCGGGCGGCCTGTGTCATTGTGGCGCCCGCCTTGCGCGAAGCTGCATTGGCGCGGGGTGCCTGCATCGTGGCAGATAACCCCTATGTCTACTTTGCGCGTGCCACCCAGTTGTGGCGGCAGCGCAATGCGCCCGCACGGCCCGCTGGCGTGCATCCCAGTGCCGTGGTGGATCCCATGGCCCAGGTGCACCCCACAGCGACCATCGGCCCGCTGTGTGTGGTCGAGCGCGGGGCGCATGTGGGGGCCGACACCGTGCTCAAGTCGCGGGTCACTGTGGGCGAGGACTGCCATATCGGTGCGCGTTGCATCGTGCACTCCGGCGTGGTGATCGGGGCCGACGGTTTTGGTTTTGCGCCTGAAAACGGGCAATGGGTCAAGATTGAGCAACTGGGTGCAGTCCGCATTGGCGACGATGTGGAAATCGGCGCCAATACCTGCATCGACCGGGGCGCGCTGCAAGACACCGTGATCGAAGACGGCGTGAAGCTCGACAACCTGATCCAGGTGGGCCACAACGTGCACATCGGCAAACATGCAGCGATGGCTGGGTGTGTGGGCATTGCGGGCAGTGCCACCATTGGCGCGCATTGCACCGTGGGCGGGGGCGCGATTGTGCTGGGGCACCTGGAACTGGCCGACAACGTACATATCTCGGCGGCCACCGTCGTCACCCGGTCACTGACCCAGCCTGGCCAGTACACGGGCATGTTTCCCATCGACGACAATGCGCGGTGGGAAAAGAACGCTGCGACACTCAAACAACTGCACAGCCTGCGCGAGCGCATCAAGGCGCTGGAGCAGGCCCTCAAAGCAGCATGAACGGAAGAACAACTCGATGATGGATATCCACGCAATTCTCAAGCAACTGCCGCACCGCTACCCCTTCTTGCTGGTGGACAAGGTGATCGAGCTTGAGAGCAACACCCGCATCAAGGCGATCAAGAACGTCACCTTCAACGAGCCGTATTTTGGTGGGCATTTCCCGGGACGTCCTGTGATGCCCGGCGTGCTGATTCTCGAAGCCCTGGCGCAGGCCGCCGGGCTGCTGGCTTTTGATGCCATGGGCAAGGTGCCCGATGAAAACAACATCTACTACTTTGTCGGCATCGATGGTGCGCGCTTCAAGCGCCCCGTGGAGCCGGGCGACCAGCTGATTTTGACCATCACCATTGACCGTGTGCGCGGCGGCATCTGGAAGTTCAAGGGTGTGGCGAGTGTGGGCGAGGAAGTGGCCTGCGAGGCCGAACTCATGTGCACCATGCGCAGCGTGGGCTGACCGACTCTGGCCATTGGATCGTGAGCAACATTCATCCCACTGCCATCGTTGAGGCGGGTGCCCGCATCGACCCCTCTGTCACGGTGGGGCCCTATGCGGTGATCGGTTCGCAGGTCGTGATCGGTGCAGGCAGTTCCGTGGGCCCTCACTGTGTGATCCAGGGCCGCACCACTATCGGCCAGGACAACCGGATCTTCCAGTTTGCGTCCCTGGGGGCCGAGCCGCAGGACAAAAAGTACAAGGGCGAGGACACCGAGCTGGTCATCGGCGACCGCAACACGGTGCGCGAGTTCTGTACCTTCAACCGGGGTGTTCCGGGTGCGGGTGGCAAGACCAGCATCGGCGACGACAACTGGATCATGGCCTACACCCACATCGCGCACGACTGCCATGTGGGCAACCACACGACCATGGCCAACAACACCACGCTGGCCGGCCATGTGCTGATTGGCGACTGGGTCACGGTGGGCGGGCTCACCGGTATCCACCAGTTTGTGAAGATCGGGGCGCACGCCATGATCGGGTTCTCCAGCGCTGTGTCGCAGGACGTGCCGCCCTTCATGATGGTGGATGGCAACCCGCTGTCCGTGCGGGGACTCAACCTGGAAGGCTTGCGCCGCCGGGGGTTCTCGGCTGCGCGTGTGGCCGGCATCAAGCAGATGCACCGCGCGTTGTACCGCCAGGGGCTGACGCTGGAGGCCGCGCGCGCCGCCATGGCCGAGTTGCCTGCCGCCCACCCCGAGGCGGCTGCCGATGTCGCGCTGGTGCTGTCGTTCCTGGATGCGTCCACGCGCGGCATCGCGCGCTGAGGGGCTGTGATGAGTGCTTCCCCCCGCATCGCCATGGTGGCGGGCGAGACATCGGGCGATTTGCTCGCCGGTCTGTTGATCGATGGCATGCAGGCCCATTGGCCGGGGTTGCAATCCTGCGGCATCGGCGGCCCGCAGATGGCACGCCGGGGCTTCAGCGCCTGGTGGCCCAGCGAAAAGCTGGCTGTGCATGGCTACAGCATGGAAGTGCTGCGCCGCCTGCGCGAGCTGCTGGGCATCCGCAAACAACTGCGAGAGCGCCTGCTCAAGGACCGCCCCGATGTGTTCATTGGTGTGGACGCGCCCGATTTCAACCTGGGGCTGGAGGCTGATCTGCGGGCCGCTGGCGTCAAGACGGTGCACTTCGTGTGCCCGTCGATCTGGGCCTGGCGCGCCGAGCGGGTGGAGAAAATCCGCCGCAGTGCCGACCATGTGCTGTGCATTTTTCCGTTCGAGCCGGAGTTGCTCGCGCGGCATGGCATTGCTGCCACCTACGTGGGCCATCCACTGGCCGGGGTGATCCCCATGGTGCCAGACCGCGCAGCAGCACGGGCGCAACTGGGCCTGAAGGACGCAGACGAGGTTCTGGCCATCCTGCCCGGCAGCCGGTCTTCAGAGGTCCAGTACATCGCCCGTCCCTTTTTTGAGGCGGCTGCGCTGGTCCGCCAAGCGCGACCAGCTATTAAATTGATAGTTCCAGCCGTCCCGGCGCTGCGTGCTCGCATCGAGCAAGCTGCCCAGGCCTGTGGCCTGGGGGATGCCGTGCAGATCATCACCGGGCAGTCCCACACGGTGCTTGCGGCCTGTGACGCCACGCTGATTGCCAGTGGCACCGCCACGCTCGAAGCCGCACTGTTCAAGCGCCCCATGGTGATTGGCTACCACATGCACCCGCTGAGCTGGTGGCTGATGCGCCGCAAGCAGCTGCAACCCTGGGTGGGCTTGCCCAACATTTTGTGCCGCGAGTTTGTGGTGCCCGAGCTGATCCAGGATGCCGCCACACCGCAGGCGCTCTGCGCGGCCACGCTGGAATGGCTGGATGCACGGAGTAACAACCCCGCAAAAATCACGGCGCTGGAGCAGCGCTTTGCAGCGTTGCACGAAAGCCTGCAACGCAATACCCCCCAATTGGCTGCCGATGCGATCCAGAAAATCCTCTCCCCCGCTGCCTGAGCAGGCCTGCCTGCCCTGGCATCCGCCCGGCCTGGTGGCTGGGGTGGATGAGGCGGGCCGGGGCCCTCTGGCCGGGCCCGTGGTGGCTGCTGCCGTCATCCTTGATGACCTGCATCCGATTGCAGGCCTGGCCGACTCCAAGAAGCTCACCCCCGCGCGGCGCGAAAAGCTCTATGACGAGATCCGTGCCAAGGCACTGTGTTTCTGTATTGCCGAGGCCAGTGTGGAAGAGATCGACCGCCTCAACATCCTGCAGGCCACGATGCTGGCCATGCGCCGCGCCGTGATGGGGCTGCGCCTCAAACCGGTGATGGTGCTGGTGGATGGCAACCGGCTGCCCGTGCTGGATGTGCCCGCCGAAGCCATTGTCAAGGGCGATGCGCTGGTGCCGTCCATCTCGGCGGCGTCCATTTTGGCCAAGGTGCACCGCGACGGCTGGTGCGTGCAGGTGCACGAAGAATTTCCCCAATACGGTTTTGCCGGGCACAAGGGCTACGGCACGGCCGTGCACATGGCCGCCCTGCGCGAGCATGGCGCCTGTGTGCACCACCGGCGCTCGTTCGCCCCGGTGGCCCAGAACCTACCGAGCTGACCGGGCTGCACGAGACTACCGATGACTTCTTCGTCTGTGATTGCCATCCACTCCCGCGACAACGCCTTCGTCAAGGACCTGCGCCGCCTGGCCCAGGACACCACGGCCTATCGCAAGCAAGGCCGTGTGTGGCTGGAGGGGGACCATCTCTGCCGCGCAGCGCTGGCGCGCGGGCTGCGCGCGTCGGTGGCGGTTTTTTCTGAGTCTTTTTGGCCGTCTGCGCGCGTTGAGTATGCCCAGGATGCTATCAAAACAATAGTATTGGCCGATGCGCTGTTTGCCGATATCAGCGGTCTGGAATCTCCGGCGCGCATGGGGTTCATCCTGGATCTGCCGGCCCCTGCTGCCTTGCGGCCCGATGCCGCGACCGTGGTGCTGGACCGGGTGCAGGACGCGGGCAACGTGGGCTCCATCCTGCGCAGTGCCTCGGCGTTCGGGTTTCGGCAGGTGGTGGCCATCAAGGGCAGTGCTGCGCTGTGGTCGCCCAAGGTCTTGCGCGCCGGGATGGGCGCGCATTTTGCGTTGGACCTGATTGAAGGGGTGGGGCTGGAGGACGTCCAGGCGCTCCAGGTGCCCCTGCTGGTGACCAGCTCGCACGCGGGCGACTATCTGCACCGCGCCGCCTTGCCCTGGCCTTGCGCCTGGGTCATGGGGCACGAAGGGCAGGGTGTTTCTGCTGCGCTGGAGGAGCGGGCCGCCCTGCGCATCCGTATCGCCCAACCGGGGGGTGAGGAGTCTCTGAATGTGGCGGCTGCTGCAGCCATCTGCCTGCATGCCAGCGGCGCGGGCCGCTGAACTCAGATAGCGCGGGCACCACAAACGCTCCACGCCGCATTTGGAGCTGGACTGTAAGGGCCTTCGGATCAGGCCCGGTGAGTCCTTTGTGCTTACGACTTATTGGTTGCGCAGGAACTGGCGGACAAACTCCTCCTGGTTGGGGGCGTCCTTCTCGGTGCTGAACACCACCTGCTGGTTCTCCACCCGGATCTTGAGCCGGGGGCCGAAGTGGCACTGCACCTGGCCCAGGCCTGCGGCCGTTGGTTTGAACTGCGGGGTGTTGCGGCAGAGGCTGTCGATCTCCGAGGCCACCACACCGCAAAAACTGGGGATGCTCAGGCTCTGCAGCTTTTCGTCGTCGATGCTGGCCCAGTCCACCGTGGTCTTTACGGGGGTGCCGCAAGACGCGCTGGCGTCCTGGTCCATCTTGGCGAGTTCTGCCTGGGCGCCTGCCAACCGCTTGGTACGGTCGAAGCGGCCCAGCTTCTCTTGCAGGCCCTGTTTCAGCTGGCGCTCGTAGCTGGCTTGCAGGTCGGCCAGCTTGAAAGCCTTGCTCTTGTCGTCGCTGAAGGTCAGGGAGACGCCATCCCGCTTGCCAGGCAGGTACACCACGTAGTGGTCTCCGCCACGGTAGGCGTGGCTCTGTTTGTGCAGCAAACCGTAGCTGCGGCCATCGATGCGGGTGGTGTAGACCTCGCGCGCGGAGCCCTGGGGTTCCCGGGTGCTCAGGAACACCACCTGGTCGATGGGGTCATTGATTCCACTTACGCGCACCAGCGCCTGCTTGCCGTCGGCCGAGGGTGCCAGCACCACTTCCACCCCCTGCGGGGCCACAAACACCTGGGGGTATTTGGCCAGTTCGATGGCGTGGGATGCCATGGCGGCAAGGCTGCCGACAAGGGCCAATGTCACAGTGAGGGGGAGGGGGCGCATGGAAACGTGTCCTTGGGTGGTTGCAGATCAGCGGCGCAGTCTAGGTGGACCGGCACGGCCCGCAACACGGGCAACGTTTGCTTACGTAACAAGGTTATGCAAGACATGCATTTGGTGTGAAGTGCAGGGGCAAGGGTATAATCGGGAGCTTTTCTCGCAACAGCGTCGCCCGACCGCACCCAAAGCAACAACCCATCTGAGAGCAGCCACTGGCACTATCGCACCTTGTGTGTGTGGGTGGCCTGCAGGCGCCGGGCGACCGTAACCATCCGGAGAACCCAGTGCTTTTGTCTCTACAGGGAAGTTTCCCGCCCGCCATCCTGGCGCTCGCAGACGGCACGGTCTTTATCGGCAACTCGATTGGTGCCACCGGCACCACGGTCGGCGAAGTGGTGTTCAACACCGCCATCACCGGCTACCAGGAAATCCTCACCGACCCCAGCTATTGCCAGCAGATCGTGACGCTCACGTATCCGCACATCGGCAACTACGGCGTCAATGCGGAAGACATCGAAGCCGACAAGGTCCATGCTGCAGGCCTGATCATCAAAGACCTGCCCCTTCTGGCCAGCAACTTCCGATCCACGGAAACGCTTTCGCAGTACCTCGTACGCGAAAAGACGGTGGCCATTGCCAACATCGATACCCGCAAGCTGACCCGCCTGCTGCGCACCCAGGGTGCCCAGAATGGCGCCATCGTGGGCCTGGCCGCAGGGCAGGTGGTGACGCTGGGCCTCATCGATGAAGCCATCGCCAAAGCCAAGGCTGCCCCCAACATGGCCGGGCTGGATCTGGCCAAGGTGGTGACCACCGCATCGCGTTACGAGTGGACGCAGACCGAGTGGCAGCTGGGTTCCGGCTACGGCGTTCTCGCGCAGCCCCGCTTCCATGTGGTGGCGTACGACTTCGGTGTGAAGAAGAACATCCTGCGCATGCTGGCCGAACGTGGCTGCAAAGTCACCGTGGTGCCCGCCCAAACGCCTGCCGCCGACGTGCTGGCCATGAATCCTGATGGGGTCTTCCTGTCCAACGGGCCCGGCGACCCAGCGCCCTGCGACTACGCCATCGAAGCCGCGCGCCAGATCATCGACGCGGGCGTGCCCACCTTTGGCATCTGCCTGGGCCACCAGATCATGGCCCTGGCCAGCGGCGCCACCACCTTCAAGATGGACAACAGCCACCACGGCGCCAACCACCCCGTGAAGGACCTGGACAACGGCCGCGTGAGCATCACCAGCCAGAACCACGGCTTTGCGGTGGACATGACCTCGCTGCCCGCCACGCTGCGTGCCACGCACATCAGCCTGTTCGACGGCACGCTGCAGGGCCTGGCCCGCACCGACAAGCCCGCGTTCTGCTTCCAGGGTCACCCCGAAGCATCGCCCGGCCCGCACGACATCGCCTACCTGTTTGACCGCTTCACCGCGCTGATGGAGAAGAAATAATGCCAAAGCGCACAGACCTCAAATCGATCCTCATCATCGGCGCCGGCCCGATCATCATCGGCCAAGCCTGCGAGTTCGACTACTCCGGTGTGCAGGCCTGCAAGGCCCTGCGCGAAGAAGGCTACAAGGTCATCCTGATCAACAGCAACCCTGCGACGATCATGACCGACCCGGCCACGGCCGACGTCACCTACATCGAGCCCATCACCTGGCAGACGGTCGAGAAGATCATCGCCAAGGAGCGTCCCGACGCGATCCTGCCCACCATGGGTGGCCAGACAGCGCTCAACTGCGCCCTCGACCTGTGGCGCAACGGCGTGCTCGACAAGTACAAGGTCGAGCTTATCGGCGCCACGCCCGAAGCCATTGATAAGGCCGAAGACCGCCTGAAGTTCAAGGACGCCATGACCAAGATCGGTCTGGGCTCCGCGCGCTCCGGCATCGCTCATAGCATGGACGAAGCCTGGGCCGTGCAAAAGAGCGTGGGCTTCCCCACCGTGATCCGCCCCAGCTTCACGCTGGGCGGCACCGGCGGCGGCATTGCCTACAACCCTGAAGAGTTCGAGACCATCTGCAAGCGCGGCCTGGAAGCCTCGCCCACCAACGAGCTGCTGATCGAAGAGTCGCTGCTTGGCTGGAAGGAGTACGAGATGGAAGTGGTCCGCGACAAGGCGGACAACTGCATCATCATCTGCTCCATCGAGAACCTGGACCCGATGGGCGTGCACACCGGCGACTCGATTACGGTGGCCCCTGCGCAGACGTTGACCGACAAGGAATACCAGATCATGCGCAACGCGTCGCTCGCGGTGCTGCGTGAGATCGGCGTGGACACCGGCGGCTCCAACGTGCAGTTCTCGGTGAATCCGAAGGACGGCCGCATGATCGTCATCGAGATGAACCCGCGCGTGTCGCGTTCGTCCGCGCTGGCGTCCAAGGCCACGGGCTTCCCCATCGCCAAGGTCGCAGCCAAGCTGGCTGTGGGCTATACGCTGGACGAACTGCGCAACGAAATCACGGGCGGTGCCACGCCCGCGTCGTTCGAGCCCTCGATCGACTACGTGGTCACCAAGATCCCGCGTTTCGCGTTCGAGAAGTTCCCCACGGCCGACAGTCGCCTGACCACGCAGATGAAGTCTGTGGGTGAAGTGATGGCCATGGGCCGCACCTTCCAGGAGTCCTTCCAGAAGGCCCTGCGTGGCCTGGAAGTGGGCGTGGACGGCATGAACGAAAAGACCCAGGACCGCGAAGTGCTCGAAAAGGAACTGGGCGAGCCCGGCCCCGAGCGCATCTGGTATGTGGGTGATGCGTTTGCCATGGGCCTGTCGGTGGACGAGGTGTACGACCTCACCAAGATCGACAAGTGGTTCCTGGTGCAGATCGAAGAGATCGTGAAGATCGAACTCGAACTCGACCAGCTCGCCGCCGACAAGGGCGATGCGGCCTTGGCCGCACTGGATGCCGACACGCTGCGTACGCTCAAGAAGAAGGGTTTCTCCGATCGCCGCCTGGCCAAGCTGCTCAAGACCACCGAGAAATTGGTGCGCGAAGCACGCCGTGCCCTGAAGGTGCGCCCCGTTTATAAGCGCGTGGACACCTGCGCCGCCGAGTTTGCGACCAACACCGCCTACATGTACTCGACCTACGAGGAAGAGTGCGAGGCCGAGCCCACCGACAAGAAGAAGATCATGGTGCTGGGCGGTGGCCCCAACCGCATTGGTCAGGGCATCGAGTTCGACTACTGCTGCGTGCATGCTGCACTCGCCATGCGCGAGGATGGCTACGAAACCATCATGGTCAACTGCAACCCTGAAACGGTTTCGACCGACTACGACACCTCCGACCGCCTGTACTTCGAGCCGCTGACGCTTGAAGACGTGCTCGAGATCGTGGACAAGGAAAAGCCACACGGCGTGATCGTGCAGTACGGCGGCCAGACGCCGCTCAAGCTGGCACTGGGCCTGGAAGCCGAAGGCGTGCCAATCATCGGCACCAGCCCCGACATGATCGACGCGGCCGAAGACCGCGAGCGTTTCCAGAAGCTGCTGGGCGACCTGGGCCTGCGCCAGCCGCCCAATGCCACGGCGCGTACTGAAGCCGAGGCTCTGGAAAAGGCCGCCACGCTGGGTTACCCCCTGGTGGTGCGCCCCAGCTACGTGCTGGGCGGCCGCGCGATGGAAATCGTGCACGAGCAGCGCGACCTGGAGCGCTACATGCGCGAGGCTGTCAAGGTGAGCAACGACTCGCCCGTGCTGCTGGACCGCTTCCTGAATGACGCCATCGAGTGCGATGTGGATTGCCTGCGCGACCCCGAAGGCAAGACCTTCATCGGTGGTGTGATGGAGCACATTGAGCAAGCCGGCGTGCACTCAGGTGATTCGGCCTGTTCGCTGCCCCCGTACTACCTCAAGCAAGCCACGGTGGACGAGCTCAAGCGCCAGTCTGCTGCCATGGCCGAAGGCCTGAACGTGGTCGGCCTGATGAACGTGCAGTTCGCCATCCAGGAAGTGGACGGCAAGGATGTGATCTACGTGCTGGAGGTGAACCCCCGGGCCTCGCGCACGGTGCCGTTTGTTTCCAAGGCCACCGGCATCCAGCTGGCCAAGGTCGCAGCACGCTGCATGGCGGGCCAGTCGCTGGCTTCGCAGGGCATCACCAAGGAAGCCACACCGCCGTACTTCAGTGTGAAGGAAGCTGTGTTCCCGTTCGTCAAGTTCCCTGGTGTGGACACCATCCTCGGCCCCGAGATGAAGTCCACCGGCGAGGTGATGGGCGTGGGCAAGACCTTTGGCGAAGCCTTTGTGAAGAGCCAGCTGGGTGCGGGCACCAAGCTGCCGACTTCGGGCAAGGTGTTCCTCACTGTGAAGAACAACGACAAGCCCCGTGCGGTGGATATCGCGCGTCAGCTGGTGGCGCTGGGCTTCGATCTGGTGGCGACCAAGGGCACTGCTGCAGCGATTGCTGAGGCAGGTGTCCCGGTGGTGGTGGTCAACAAGGTCACCGAAGGCCGGCCGCACATCGTGGACATGATCAAGAACAACGAGATCGTGATGGTGATCAACACCGTGGAAGAGCGTCGCAATGCGATTGCCGATTCGCGTGCGATCCGCACCTCGTCCTTGCTGGCCCGTGTGACGACTTTCACGACCATCTTTGGTGCCGAGGCGGCCGTCGAGGGCATGAAGTACCTCGATAAGCTCGACGTGTACTCGGTGCAGGAACTGCACGCCCAGTTGGCCGCTTGATCGAGGCCTGGGGGTGGCTTGCCGCCCGGTAAAAGCGGCATAATCTGCCTCTGACCAGACACCGCCGCGCGGCAACGTGCGGCGGTTTCCTTTTGTAGATTGCCTTTTCACACTGCCCGGCCCGTCCGGGGTGTGATACGGCGGCTGACCGGTGGAAGTGCTTTGCGCTTTCACCGTTTTGATTTGTGGAGTCTCAACAAAATGGCCACCATTCCGATTACCAAACGCGGCGCTGAAAAGCTCAAGGAAGAGCTGCACCGCCTCAAGACCGTGGAGCGGCCCGCCGTGATCACGGCCATCGCCGAAGCGCGTGCGCAAGGCGACCTGAGTGAAAACGCCGACTACGACGCGGCCAAGGATCGCCAGGGCTTTATCGAAGGCCGCATTCAGGAGATCGAGGGCAAGCTCTCTGTGGCGCAAGTCATCGACCCCAGCGGGGTGGATGGCGGCGGCAAGGTGGTCTTTGGCGCTACGGTCGAGCTGGAGGATGAGGACTCTGGTGATACCGTGAAGTACCAGATCGTGGGCGAGGATGAGGCCGATCTGAAACAGGGACTGATCAATATCTCCAGCCCCATCGCGCGCGCGCTGATCGGCAAGGAAGAGGGCGACACCGCCGAAGTGCAGGCGCCCGGCGGCATCCGTCGCTACGAAGTGGTGGCCGTGAGCTACCTGTGAACACCGCCGTGCGGCGCATGCGCCACCGCCTTCCCGCCCTGGTGGCATCCCTCTGGTGGGGCAGCTTGACCACCATCGGGTTTCTGGTGGTGCCTCTGTTGTTTGCCTACCTGCCGTCTCCCAGCATTGCTGGCAACATGGCGGCCCGGCTGTTTGCTGCGCAGACCTGGGTGGCCGTGGCATGTTGTCTGGTGTTGTTGCTGATTTCTCGGCCCCGCAATACCGTAGCGCAATACCCATGGGCGCAGGCTGCTATGCTTTTTATATTGGGTGGCCTGCTGCTGGCGTTGCTCAATCAGTATGGCGTAGCACCTCGCATCGTGGCCCGGCAGGACCTGCGTCTGTGGCACAGCGTGGGGACGGTGATGTACGTGCTGCAGTGGGTCTGCGCCCTGGTGGTGTTTTGGCACACCCTGCGGCAGGAAACGGCTTTGACTGAGTCTGAAGTTGATTCGGCCAGTGTCTGATGGTGCTTGCTGGGGCGATCCAGGATTGCCCCGGGCTTTTGTACAGCACTAACTGACCAGCGGGGCTGCGCTGCTGTTGGTGACGCTGTAGCTGCTGTTTTCTATGGGCCTAATCGTGCCAGTGCTCAGCAACCCAGGTGGCGGGCCGGATGTAGCGAAAGCGACGGTTGCGCCGACCGGCAAGTGCATCGGGCGGGTTGCATTCCCCGTGAAAGATCACGATACGCGCACCAGGCGGCACAAAGGGGGCACGCCAGTAATTGGTAGGCCACGCCGGGATGCCGTGGTACTTGAAACTCGGGCACCAGTCCGCAGGCCAGTAGGCGAGCTTGCCCTGGCGGTGCAGGAAGTCCGACAAGTAGGCTTGTTCGTTACGAAACTGCAGACGAATCTCTGCAAAATGCCCCCGAAAATGCTCCAGCACATCGGGGTGCGCGCCCAGCTCAAAGCGGTACACGGACGAATTGCCGGTGATGCGCCAGGGTCGCTTGTAGTCGTGGATGATCAGGAATTCGCCGGGCCGGGTGAAGAAATCATCCAGCGATCCGGTGATTACCACGTCCACATCGAGGAACAGGGCCGTGCCTTTGAGGCCATGCAAGTCCCGGCTGAAGGTGGCCAGCTTGGTCCACCCCCGCTCGGGAATGCCAGGCGGCAGATCGAGTGGAGGGATGGGCAGGCATTGCACCTCACTGCGTATGCCGGTGTTGTCATCCGTCAGGCAGACAAAGCGGAAATCGCCGCTCAGGTGCCGACGGACCATGGCGTAAAGCCGGTTGACATATTCGGGGCCGTACTTCGTGCCCCATTTCATGCAGAGGATGTGGCGGACAGGCGCCGCGCCGACCGGGGCTGCAGGTGCTGCCGCGCGGTTCATCAGTCTGCCTGGCGTTTCTTGATGGATTTTTGCTTGGGCTTGGCACGCTTTATCTGGCCACCCGAGGTCAGGCGCTGGTTGCCCAGCACGCGCAGTTGTTTGATTTCCGGGCGTTGGCCGCCCTGTTTGCTGAACTTGAGCACCTTGACATCGCGTGGGCCGGGCATGCGGTCTTCGTCCACTGCCTTGGCCTTGGCGGGCATGGGGCGCCAGAGTACAAGCAGTTTGCCAATGTGTTGAACGGGGGCGGCGTTGAGTTCGGCGGCGAGTTCCTGGTACATCAGTTCGCGCGCCGGGCGGTCGTCGCCAAAGACGCGGACCTTGATGAGCCCGTGGGCATTGAGGGCGGCATCCACCTCTTTCTTGACGGCAGGGGTCAGACCATCGCCGCCGATCAGGACTACGGGGTCCAGGTGGTGGGCATTGGCGCGTTGTTCCCGGCGCTCGGCGGGAGTCAGTTGAATTTGGGGCATGGGCCGTATTATCGAGGCTGAAAGAAAAAAGTAATGAAAGTCAAAACCCAGAGCAAGAAGGTCAACAAGGCGTGGCTGAACGACCACGTCAACGACACCTACGTCAAATTGGCCCAGAAAGAGGGATACCGCGCGCGCGCTGCCTACAAACTCAAGGAGATTGACGAGCAATTGGGCCTCATCAAACCGGGCTACACGGTGGTGGACCTGGGCTCCACCCCGGGGGCCTGGAGCCAGTACCTGCGTCGGCGCCTGTCCCCCACGGGTGCGGCGGCAGGGCAGCTCAATGGCGCGATCATCGCGCTGGATATCCTGCCCATGGAGCCCATCGAGGGCGTGACCTACCTCAACGGCGATTTTCGTGAGCCCGATGTGCTGGAGCGCCTGGAGCAGGCGCTCGATGGCCGTGTGGTGGATGTGGTGGTGTCCGACATGGCGCCCAACCTGTCTGGTATCGGGTCGGCCGATGCAGCCCGCATTGCCCACCTGGTGGAACTTGCTGTGGATTTTGCTTGCAACCATTTGAAACCGGATGGGGCTCTGGTGGTCAAGCTCTTTCACGGCAGCGGATACAACGATCTGGTGACCTTGTTCAAGCAGACCTTCAAAGTGGTCAAACCGCTCAAACCCAAGGCTTCGCGCGACAAGTCGTCAGAAACCTTTCTCGTGGGCATGGGGCTTAAGAAGGCGGTCTGAGTTAGCTTGCCTCCGGTCAGGAATTCGTGAAATTTGGCAGCAAAGCCCGTGCTGATCCCATGGCCGTCAGTGGGAATATGGGTGTCCCGGTGGCTTGAAAGACCTAAAATGCGCCACACATACGCCGTGACGGCAGTGTGTCCGTTTTCTGTTCCCCGCAACTGGAGCCCCGCTTGAACAATCAGTGGTTTTCAAAAATTGCCGTATGGCTGGTTATAGCCATGGTGCTGTTCACGGTGTTCAAACAGTTTGACACCCGCACTGGCGCCAGTGCCGGACACATCGGCTATTCCGAATTTCTTGACGAAGTCCGGAACAACCGCATCAAGAGCGCGACCATCCCTGAGGGCTTGAGCGGCGGTGAAATCGTGGCGATCACGACCGATGACCGCAAGATCCGTACGAACGCGTCAGTGCTGGACCGGGGCCTGGTGGGCGACCTGCTCAACCACAACGTCAAGTTCGACGTGAAGCCCCGTGAAGAAGGCTCGCTTCTCATGACCCTGCTGGTCAGCTGGGGCCCCATGCTGCTGCTGATTGGCGTGTGGGTGTATTTCATGCGCCAGATGCAGGGTGGCGGCAAGGGCGGTGCCTTCAGCTTCGGCAAGAGCAAGGCGCGCATGCTCGACGAGAACAATAACCAAGTCACGTTTGCGGACGTGGCGGGTTGCGACGAAGCCAAGGAAGAGGTCAAGGAAGTCGTGGACTTCCTGAAGGACCCGCAGAAGTTCCAGAAGCTTGGCGGCCGCATTCCGCGCGGCCTGTTGCTGGTTGGCCCACCCGGCACCGGCAAGACCTTGCTGGCCAAGTCCATTGCGGGTGAAGCCAAGGTGCCGTTCTTCAGCATCTCGGGTTCGGACTTTGTGGAAATGTTCGTTGGTGTGGGCGCCGCCCGTGTGCGTGACATGTTCGACAACGCCAAGAAGAATGCCCCCTGCATCATCTTCATCGATGAAATCGACGCCGTGGGCCGCCAGCGTGGCGCCGGCCTGGGCGGTGGTAATGATGAGCGCGAGCAGACGCTGAACCAGATGCTGGTCGAGATGGACGGCTTCGAAACGAATCTGGGCGTGATCGTGGTGGCCGCCACCAACCGCCCAGACATCCTTGATGCGGCTCTGCTGCGCCCAGGTCGTTTTGACCGGCAGGTGTATGTGACGTTGCCAGACATCCGTGGCCGTGAGCAGATCCTGAACGTGCACATGCGCAAGATTCCGGTCGGGCAGGACGTAGCCCCGGCAATCATTGCCCGTGGCACGCCCGGCATGAGCGGTGCCGATCTGGCCAACTTGTGCAACGAGGCTGCGTTGATGGCGGCCCGCCGCAACGCCCGCACCGTGGAGATGCAGGACTTTGAAAAGGCCAAGGACAAGATCCTCATGGGCCCCGAGCGCAAGAGCATGGTCATGCCTGAGGAAGAGCGCCGCAACACGGCCTACCACGAGTCTGGCCACGCCCTGATCGGCAAGCTGCTGCCCAAGTGCGACCCTGTGCACAAGGTCACGATCATCCCCCGTGGCCGTGCCCTGGGCGTGACGATGAGCCTGCCTGCGCAGGACCGCTACAGCTATGACCGTGAGTACATGCTCAACCAGATCAGCATGCTGTTTGGTGGCCGCATTGCTGAAGAGGTGTTCATGAACCAGATGACCACCGGTGCCAGCAACGACTTTGAGCGCGCTACGCATATCGCACGCGACATGGTGACCCGTTACGGCATGACTGCGGCCCTGGGGCCTATGGTCTACGCCGAAAACGAGGGTGAGGTTTTTCTGGGCCGCTCGGTCACCAAGACCACGAACATGAGCGAGCAGACCATGGAGAAGGTTGATGGCGAAGTGCGTCGCATCATCGACGAGCAGTACAACCTGGCGCGCCGCTTGATCGAAGAGAACAGCGACAAGATGCACGCCATGGCCAAGGCTTTGCTCGAATGGGAAACCATTGATGCCGAGCAACTGGACGACATCATGGCGGGCAAGGAGCCCCGTCCTCCCAAGGACTGGACGCCCCGCACCCCTCCGTCGGGTGGTGACAACTCCAGCGGCGGCACCCCTGCAGTGGCAGCAGACACCGCGCCCACGGCGGCCTGAGGGTTTGCCTGGTTCCGCCGTTCCCACGGGGCCTTGTGCCCCGTTTTTCGTTGTGTTTGAGGCTGTTGTTCTTCTCTTCTCCTGCGCTTTTGGGTTCGGTGCATACGCGCCGTTTCGACTGGCTCCACAGGCTTCCTCGTAGTGATTCATGATCTGGCAAACCTCCCGCTTTTCCATCGATCTGGAGCGACCCAAGGTCATGGGCATCGTCAATGTGACCCCGGACTCCTTTTCTGATGGTGGGCGCCATGCCTCTACCGTCGCGGCGTTGCGGCATTGCGAGCAATTGCTCCAGGACGGAGCCGATATCCTGGACATCGGGGGCGAGTCCACCCGCCCGGGCAGCCCGGCCGTGCCTCTGGACGAAGAACTGGCCCGTGTGGTGCCGCTGGTGCGCGAGGCGGTGGCGTTGGGCGTGCCGATTTCGGTGGACACGTACAAACCTGCCGTGATGCGGGCGGTGCTGGACCTGGGGGCCGATATCGTCAACGACATCTGGGCCTTGCGGCAACCGGGTGCTTTGGCCGCAGTGGCATCCCATCCCCAATGTGGTGTCTGCCTGATGCACATGCATCGCGACCCTCAGACCATGCAGGCGGTCCCCATGACGGGAGATGTAGTGCCGCAAGTGCTATCATTTTTAGAGCTGCATGCGCATAATCTGCTGGCCCAAGGGGCCAAAAAGGACCAAATTCTCCTGGACCCGGGCATCGGCTTCGGTAAAACGGTGGAGCAGAACTTCGCCTTGCTCGCCGGGCAGGGTGTTCTGAAGAAGGCCGGTTATCCGCTGCTGGCGGGCTGGTCGCGCAAGTCGTCGCTGGGGGCTGTGACGGGGTTGGATGTAGACCAGCGCATGGTGCCCAGTGTGGCCGCCGCTGTGCTGGCGGTGGATCGCGGGGCTTCGGTGGTGCGTGTGCACGATGTGCGCGAAACGGTTGCAGCTTTGGCCGTGTGGTCAGCCATGCAGCAGGCGGGCTGAAGGGGCGGCGCGCAGGGTATTCATGAGGGCGCCCATAGCGGCTAAACAGGTGGGATGGAGAGCCGTCCCGCCAACAACTAGATCAACACGAGGAGACGCAGCAACATGACGCGCCAGTACTTTGGAACCGATGGCATCCGTGGCACGGTGGGGCAGCCACCCATTACGCCGGATTTTGTGTTGCGCTTGGCGCACGCAGTGGGGCGTGTCTTGCGGCAGACGGAGGAACGTCCCACGGTGTTGATCGGCAAGGACACCCGAATTTCTGGCTACATGCTGGAGAGCGCACTGGAGTCCGGCTTTAATTCGGCGGGCGTGGATGTGGTGCTGCTCGGGCCTTTGCCGACACCCGGTGTGGCCTACCTGACCCGTGCCCAGCGGGCCAGCTTGGGTGTGGTCATCAGTGCGAGCCACAACCCTTATCCCGACAACGGCATCAAGTTCTTCAGTGCGCAGGGCACCAAGCTGTCCGACGCTTGGGAGCTCGCCGTGGAAGAGGCCCTGGCCCAGCCACCGGTGTGGGCCGACTCGGCCAATCTGGGCAAGGCGCGGCGGCTGGATGATGCCGCTGGGCGCTACATCGAATTCTGCAAGAGCACCTTCCCGCAGGATTTGACCCTCAAGGGGCTGAAAATCGTGGTGGATGCGGCCCATGGTGCGGCCTATCAAGTAGCCCCCAAGGTGTTTCACGAACTGGGGGCCGAAGTCCTGTCGATCGGGTGTGCCCCCGATGGCCTGAACATCAACCAGGAAGTGGGCGCCACGCACCCGGACGCCCTGGTGCGTGCTGTGCGTGCCAATCGGGCCGACTACGGGATAGCGCTGGACGGCGATGCGGACCGTCTGCAGGTTGTGGATGCCACCGGGCGCCTGTACAACGGCGACGAGTTGCTGTACCTGATGGCCTCCGATCGCATGGGGCGCGACGAGCATGTACCCGGTGTGGTGGGCACCTTGATGACCAACATGGCGGTGGAAGTGGCCCTGCAGTCCCGGGGGGTGAAGTTTGTTCGCGCCAAAGTAGGCGACCGCTATGTGCTGGAGGAGTTGGCGCGCCACCGCTGGATCCTGGGGGGCGAAGGCTCTGGCCACCTGTTGGCGCTGGACCGTCACACCACGGGCGATGGCCTGGTGAGCGCCTTGCAGGTGCTGCAGGCCTGTGTGCGCAGTGGCCAGACGCTGGCCCAACTGCTGAGAGAGGTCACGCTGTACCCCCAGGTGCTGCTCAATGTCCGCCTGACCCCGGGCCAAGACTGGAAGTCGAACCGCTTGCTGGCGGATACGACACAGGCTGTGGAGCGCGAGCTGGGGGCTTCGGGCCGTGTGCTCATCCGTGCCAGTGGCACGGAGCCTTTGCTGCGCGTGATGGTGGAGGCACAGGATGCTCAGATGGCGAGTTCCTGCGCGCAGCGGCTGGCCGATGCAGCCCGTGCGGGCTAAGCGGCGGGTCACTCTTGCACAGGCCTCTGTAGGGCCATTCTTTCCCGCCATGCCAATCTTCAGGAGCGATCCATGAAACCGGCCACAGACTCCTTGCCCCGCATCACCGTGCGCGCCGTGGACTACGCCAACCCCCGCGATGCAGCCGCACTGGTGGATTTGCTGGACGGCTACGCGCGGGACGTGGCAGGCGGTGGCAAGCCCCTGGAGGCTGAGGTCAAGCAGGGGTTGGTCCAGGCGCTGCGCCAGCGGCAGCCCCAGGCGTTCAGCGTCATGGCCTGGTTGGAAGAGGAGGGGGCCACTTCTGCGCCCCATGCCGGGATGGCTGTGGGACTGGTCAACTGTTTCGAAGGGTTCTCCACCTTTGCCTGCAAGCCCCTGGTCAATGTGCACGATGTGGTTGTGGTGCCGGCCTGGCGTGGCCATCGCGTTGCCCAGCGCATGCTGCAAGAGGTCGAAGCCCTGGCCCGGGGGCGCGGTGCCTGCAAGCTCACGCTGGAGGTACTGTCTGGCAACCGGGCGGCAATCCAGTCCTATGAGCGCGAAGGGTTTGCTGCCTATGCGCTGGACCCCCGGATGGGATCAGCTCAATTTTTCCAGAAGCTGTTGCTGGACTGAACGGACGCCGGAGCCATCGCCCTGCCTGCAGGGGGCGCGGGGCTCAGGCCAGGGCGTGCGCTTCGGTGGCCCGATGCAGGTGCTGGCGCATGAATACCTCCAGGTCCGCTGCAGGCAGCGGCGTGCTGAAATGGTAGCCTTGGGCCTCATCGCACCCTTGTGCATGCAGAAAGGCCAACTGACCTTCCGTCTCGACGCCCTCGGCCGTGGTGCGGATGCCCAGCGCCTGTGCCATGCGGATGATGGCACTCACGATAGCGCGGTCGTTGCTGTCGTTGCCCAGGTCGCGCACGAACGACTGGTCGATCTTGAGCTTGAAAATCTGGAACCGCTTGAGCTGGCTCAGTGATGAGTAGCCGGTGCCAAAGTCGTCCATGGACATGCGTACCCCTCGTGCATGCAACTGGTCCATGGTCGCCACAGCAGCATGCGGGTCGTCCACGGCCACACCTTCGGTCAGCTCCAGCTCCAGCGAGTCGGGCGGAAGGTCAAACTCTGCCAGCATGCGGCTGACGAGCTCAGGCAACTGGGGCTGGCGGAACTGGATGGCAGAGAGGTTCACCGCCATCGTGAGCCCCGGGAAGCCGCAAGACCGCCAGGCCTTGAGCTGTGCGAGTGCAGTGCGCAGCACCCATTCCCCAATTTGCAGGATCTGCCCGCTGTCTTCGGCGATGGGAATGAACTCTGCGGGCGAGACCTGCCCCAGTTGCGGGTGCTGCCAGCGCAGCAAGGCCTCCACACTGCGAACATTGCCTGTGGCCAGGCTCATCTGGGGCTGGTAGTGCAGTCGGAACTGGTCGCGCTCCAGGGCGCGGCGCAGGGCGTTTTCCAGCTGCAGCGCGCGCACCGACTGGGCCTGCATTTCAGGGGTGAAGAAGCGGAAGGTGTTGCGGCCATCCAGCTTGGCGCGGTACATGGCCACGTCGGCAGACTGGGTAAGCGTGTCGAAGTCGCTCCCATCCTGCGGGAACAATGCCACACCCATGGATGGGGCCATGGTCAGCTCGTGGTGGTCAATCTGGTAGTGCTGGCGTGACGCCTCTTGCAGCTTGCCTGCCACCCGGGCCGCCCCATGGGCATTGGCGCCAGGCAGCAGCAGGATGAACTCGTCCCCGCCTAGGCGTGCCACGGTGTCCTTGTCGCGCACCACAGCACGCAGCCGTTTGGCAATCTCGACCAGCAGGGCATCGCCCACGCGGTGTCCCAGCGAGTCGTTCACGTGCTTGAAATGGTCCAGGTCCAGGAAGATCACAGCCAGTGGCGTGTTGTGCTCTTGGGCCACCTGGATGGCCTGCTGGGCACGCTCGGCCAGTAGTGCGCGGTTGGGCAGACCCGTGAGCGCATCGTAGTGGGCCAGCCAGTAGATACGCTCCTGGTCGGCCTTGCGGTCGTTGATCTCGCGGTGCAGGTTGTCCACCGTTTCGCGTAGCTCGCGGGTGCGGTCTTGCACCTGCTGTTCCAGTTCCTCGTGGGCGCGGGCCAGCGCTGCCTGGGCCTGTTTGCGCTCGGTGATGTCCATCGTGATCCAGATGGAGCCCTGAGAAGGGTCGGCGGGGTCGATGGACTTGCTGCGAACCTCGCAGATCACCGGGGTGCCGTCCTTGCGGCAGAGTTCCACTTCGCCTTCATAGGATTGACCGGATGCCAGGCCTGGATAGCAGCGGCGGCCTACTTCCTCCCAGGCCTCGTCGCTGGCGTACCAGCGGCGCGACGAACTGCCCATGAGTTCGCCGGGCTGGAACCCCAGCATTTGTTCAAAGTGGTCGTTGCACCGGGTCAGGCGCCTGTCACGCAGAAACACAATGCCCACCATGGCACTGTCGAACAGCAGTTGCTTTTCGCGTTCAGCCGCGCTGAGAGCGGCCTGGGCGCGTTTTTGTTCGTCGATGTCGTCGAGGATCCAGATGGAGCCTTCGGTGGTGTCATGCGGATTGATGAGTCTGCCCGTGAGGCTGCCCCAGAAAAGGGTGCCATCACGGCGGCGCAACTGGCGTTCCACTCGGAAGGACTGTCCCTGTGCCAACACTGGGTAGGCCGAGCGACCCAGCTCGCGGAATGCTTCGCGGTCGGGGTAGAAGGCCTCGGTGTTGAGCCCTACCAGGCGCGCGGGGCTGGGGTAGCCAAAAATCTCAGCGTATCGCTGGTTGCAGCGGACCACGCTGCGCTGGCGCAGGAAAACGATACCCACCCCTGCGCTGTCGAGCAGGATTTGTTGTTCACGCAGGGTGCGATGCAGTGGGGGATCAGTAGCTACTCCAGGACGCTGCAATTCCGGAGCGCTGTACAGCGGGGACATAGAGACCAGTACGGGCGGCAGGGCCAGACGGTGGCCTCAAAAAAATTGTGCCAAAGTGTAGCAGTGCCAGCTTACAACCCTACTGCGGGTATGCCGCAGTGGCATGAGCGTGCAGATCGGTGCAGTCAGCCGCGCAGGTGCTGGCGCAGGTAGGCCTCGAACTCATCGGCGGGCAAGGGGCGGCTGAAGAGGTAGCCCTGGCCTTCATCGCAGCCTTGTTCTCGCAGAAATTCGAGTTGGCCATCGGTTTCCACCCCTTCGGCCGTGGTCTGCATGCCCAGCGCCTGTGCCATCCGGATGATGGCACTCACGATGGCTCGGTCGTTGGCATCCTCATCGAGGTCGCGCACGAACGACTGATCAATCTTCAACTTGTAGATCTGGAAGCGTTTGAGGTAGCTCAGCGAGGAGTAGCCGGTGCCAAAATCGTCCATCGACAAGCGCACACCGCGGTCGTGCAACTGGTCCATCATGGCCAGTGCTGCGGCAGGGTCGTCTACCGCCGCTCCCTCGGTCAACTCCAGCTCCAGCCGACGGGCAGGCAAGCCGGCCTGTTGCAGGCAGCGCGTCACCATTTCTGGCAATTGCGGGTGGCGGAACTGTACGGCAGAGAGGTTGACCGATATAGCCCGCAAGGGCAGCTGCATATCCAGCCACCGCTTGGCGTCGTGCACGGCGGTGTGGAGCACCCACTCGCCAATCGCCACGATCATGCCGCTACTCTCCGCCACAGGGATGAACTCTGCCGGTGACACCATGCCCAGTTCTGGATGGCGCCAACGCAGCAGTGCTTCGGCGCCCGCCACCTGGCGCGTGGCGAGTGACACTTGCGGCTGGTAGTGCAGTTCGAACTGGTTGCGTTCCAAGGCGCGACGCAAGGCATTTTCGATCTGCAGTGCGCGGGCCGTTCTTGCCTCCAGGTCGGCTGTAAAGAAGCCGTATCGGTTGCGCCCACTTTGTTTGGCTCGGTACATGGCCGCGTCTGCACGCTGGTACAGCGTGTCAAAAGAATCGCCGTCGGCCGGATACATGGCGATGCCCACAGACAAGGTCGTAGTGAGTTCGTACGGGTCGATCTGGAAAGGCTGGGCCACGGCCGTCAGCAACCGGGTGGCCACTTCGGCAGCATGGGCTGCGGAGGCCGAGGGCAGCAGCAGCAGGAATTCATCGCCCCCCAGGCGAGAGACGGTGTCCTGGGGGCTTAGAAGAGACTGCAGGCGACGCGCCACGGCCACGAGCAGGATATCGCCGACGCGGTGGCCGAGCGAGTCGTTCACATTCTTGAAATGGTCCAGATCCAGGAACAGCATCGCCAGGGTGCCACCCTTGGACTGCTCGTCGGTGATGTGGCGCCGGGCCCGCTCGGCCAGCAAGGCGCGGTTGGGCAGATCGGTCAAGGGGTCAAAATGTGCAAGGCGCTGAATGCGGTCTTGTGCCTCGCGTTGCACCGTGATGTCCCGGAACAGCGTGATCGAATGGGTGGCGCAGCCATTGCCATCGCGCACGCTGCTCACGGACAACCATTGGGGGTAAGTGGCGCCGTCCTTGCGGCGACCCCAGGCTTCGCCCTCCCAGTGCCCTTCTTTGGTGAGTCGGGCGTAGACGGCATCGGCATCAAACTCCTGAGTGGACTCGGCCACGGTGAGCAGGCGCACGGATTGCCCAACAGCCTCGGCTTCCTGGTAACCCGTAATGCGCGTGAAGGCCCGGTTGATACGTACGATGGTGTGGGACGCGTCTGCAATGACGATGGCTTCGCTGCTTTGGTCGAACACCTGGGCGGTCAGCTGTAGCTGCTCTTGCGAGCGCTTGCGTTCCGTGATGTCGCGCGACAGAAGGATGAAGCGGGGCGTTGCGCTTGGCGAGCCCGGTTTGCGCGCAGCCGACAGTTCAAACCAGGTGGCACCAAGACCAGGCAGGTCCAGCACAATTTGCCGTCCGGTGGACCAACCCTGGGTCTGGGCTTCTTTCAGCACGTCCATCACCGACAGCGCAGCCAGGGCGGGGAGCACATCGGTCACGTTGCGCCCGATCAATTGCTCGGCGGGGGCCGCAAGCAGTTCGGGGCGTGGGCTGTGCACGCTGTAGTAGCGGCCATCAATGTCAAGCTCAAAAAGGGGGTCGGGAATGGCGTCGATGGTGGCCCGCAGCTGCTGCTGAGTGGCCTGGATTTCGGAGGTGCGCTGTGCCACTTGAAAGGCCAGCCCGCGTTCATGCGCCTTCAGGTCCACGAGGAGGCGGGCCAGGTAGGCCATGAGCAGCGCAAACAGCAGGCCCAGGGCACAACGCAGCGCCAAGATGGCGGGTGCACCCCAGCCACTGGCAGGCGCCAGGCTCAGCGTCCATTGCCCGTTGGGCAGAGTCAGTGCGCGGCCCACCGCATCGCCTCCGGGCGGCGGGGTCGATGCCGCAATGGTCTGTTCTTCGCCGGTGTCGGGCCGCACTCGCCAAAGGCGGTAGTGATAGCCGCGTTCTGTGAGTTGGGGTAGCCGGGTGGCTGCCAGAACCTCGGGCAGGCGAATGGTGACGTAGGTGAAGCCCCAGAAGCTGCGCCGCCCCTGGTCATCGTCCAGGTACACCGGTTGGCGGCCCACCACCCCAAGGCCTCCCTGCACAAGCTCGATGGGGCCGGCCAGCGTGAGCAGGCCCGTATCGCGCGCGCGGATCGACTCGGCGCTTTGCCGGGGGTCTTTGAGCTGGTCAAACCCGATCAGGCTTTCGTTGCCTTGCCGGGGGACAACCTGTCTCACCACTCCTCCGGGCGAGAGGCCCATTGCTGCAACGCCGGGGTAGAACGGCAACATCTGCGTGCCCACTTCTTCAAACTGGGTGACATTGCCTTGTCCTTGCCGGACCAGTGCTACGAGTGCATTGTTGGCAGACAGCGCCAGCTCAATCGCACGCTGCAGCGCCTGCACATGGTCGCCCGCCATGTCTGCGGCCTGAGTACGCTGCTGCGCCCTGTCTTGGCGCTCCAGCGTCCAGATCAGCGTGCCCGCACAGACTGCCGCCAACGCAAACACGGCCAGGAAGGCCAGCAGAGGGCGGCGGGAAGATGGGGTGGGCAGTGCGGACACGTTGCGGCTTTCTGAACCGATTATGCAGGCCCAGGGGTTGCGTAGCACCCGTTGCAAAGGCTTCTTTGTCATGGTGCTGACATGCCGCCGACACGGTGGCGTCATGCGCCAATTCCACACTCGCGGCCAGGGAAAAGGATTCCCTGAGTGGCTGGCGGCTCCAGCCGGCCCCGTCCTCAAAGAAAGAGACGCTGCACCATGAATGAATTGTCCCGCCTGACCTTGTCACCCGCTGCTGATGCCCTCGGTGCTGGTGTTTCTTCTCATCGCTCTGCAGTTGCGCCTGGGGCTGCGAAGTCTGGTCAGGAGCGAGGAGCCATTGAGGTGACATGGGCAAGGCATCAGGATGAGGTGCGTGCGGCGCAGCGACTCCGGTTCGACGTTTTTGCCGCAGAGATGGGCGCTCGATTGACGACCCCCATCGCAGGCCATGACGTGGATCTGTTCGACGACTACTGTGAGCACCTTCTGGTGCGTGATTCCCAGAGCCAGCAAGTCATTGGGACTTACCGGGTGCTCACGCCCGCACAGGCCAAGCGCGTGGGCGGTACCTACAGCGATACCGAGTTCGACCTGACGCGCCTGCGCACCCTGCGCCCCCGCATGGTGGAGTTGGGCCGCAGCTGTGTGCATCCCGATCACCGCCACGGGGGGGTGATCATGGCCTTGTGGAGCGCCCTGGCGGACTTCATGGTACGCAACCAGCTCGACACCATGATTGGCTGCGCCAGCATCCCGATGCTGCACAACGGCGTGGTCAGCGGGGATGCAGCTGCGAGCATATGGCAGCAGGTGCGCAAGACCCACCTTGCCGCGATTGAATACCATGTGCTGCCGCGCCTGCCCTTGCCGGTGGAGCATCTGGACAGCTCTATTGCCGTGGAGCCTCCAGCGCTGATCAAGGGCTATCTGCGCCTGGGTGCGCGTGTGCTGGGTGCTCCCGCCTGGGACCCCGATTTCAACACCGCAGACCTGCCCATGCTGATGCGACTGGCAGACCTGCATCCCCGCTATCGCAAGCACTTCCTGGGGGCCTGATGCGCGCCGCGTTCGACGCACTCGGTTCTTGGCTGCATGAGCCCCTGGGGCCGGATGAAGGCGAGCCCGATACCCTCCTGTCTACCAGCAGGCCACACCGGTACCGCGCCGTGTTCATTTCCGATTTGCACCTCGGCACACCTGGGTGCCAGGCCGTTGCCCTGTTGGACTTTCTCAAACACCACCCCAGTGATCATCTTTATCTTGTGGGTGACATCGTGGACGGCTGGCAGTTACGGCGCAAATGGTTCTGGCCACAAACCCACAACGACGTTGTGCAAAAGCTGTTGCGCCGGGCACGCAAAGGATGCCGTGTGGTGTTCGTCCCTGGCAACCATGATGAATTTGCGCGAGCGTTTGTTGGTCACTCCTTTGGTGGCATTGAGGTCGTTGCGGATGCGGTGCACACCACGGCCGATGGCCGCAGCCTCTGGGTTACGCACGGTGACCATTTTGACGGTGTCATCCAGTGCGCCAAGTGGCTCGCGTACCTGGGTGACAACCTGTATGAGTTCACGCTCAAGCTCAATCGTCACCTCAACACTTTGCGCGCGCGCATGGGGTTGCCTTACTGGTCGTTGTCGGCCTACCTCAAAGGCAAGGTGAAGAAGGCCCTCAACTACGTGACGGATTTTGAGGTTGCTGTGGCCGCAGAGGCGCGCCGCCGTGGTCACGACGGAGTGGTATGTGGCCATATCCACAGGGCCGAGATGCGGGAGATTGGTGGCACGCTGTACTGCAACGATGGCGATTGGGTAGAGAGCCATACCGCACTGGTGGAGCACCTGGACGGTCGGCTTGAACTGCTGCAGTGGCCTGCTGTGCCTGCGCACAGCACAACATCCCCTGTGAAAGCCGGAGTCACCGCATGAAAATTGCTTTGTTGACGGACGCGTGGTTGCCCCAGGTCAATGGGGTGGTCACGACTTTGCTGGAACTGGTGCGGGAGCTGGAAGGGGTAGGGCACGAAGTGCAGGTGGTGCATCCGGGGTTGTTCACCACTCGGCCGTGTCCGGGTTATGCGGGCATTGATCTGGCTGTGCGTCCAGGTCGGCTGGTGGCCAAGATGCTGGATGACATGCAGCCCGATGCTATCCATCTGGCTACCGAGGGGCCGCTCGGCTGGGCTGGGCGCCGCCATTGCCTGCGGCGCGGGCTGGCATTCACGACTGCGTTTCATACCAAATTTCCGGAAATTCTCCACGCGGCGCTGCGGGTTCCCCTGTCGTGGGGGTACGCGCTGTTCCGGCATTTTCACCGGCCATCGTCTGGTGTGATGGTGCCCACGCATGGAGTGTTGCAGATGCTGGAGCAGCGGGGCTTCCGCAATCTGCGTCCGTGGACACATGGCGTGGACACGCAGGCTTTTCCGTTCCATGGCGCGGCCTGCCCCAGCCCGCTGACCGGGGCTTTGGCTCACCCCGTGTCCTTGTATGTGGGGCGAATTTCCTACGAGAAGAACATTGAGGCCTTTTTGCAGTTGGACATGCCGGGCACCAAGGTGGTGTGTGGTGTCGGGCCGCTGGAGGCGCGGCTCAAGGCAAAGTACCCACAGGTGCGCTGGCTGGGCATTCTGGATCGGGCGGCCCTGGCCCAGGTGTACGCAGCGGCCGATGTTTTTGTTTTCCCGAGTCGCTCAGAAACTTTTGGACTCGTGATGCTGGAGGCCATGGCCTGCGGGACCCCTGTGGCGGCTTTTCCTGTGGACGGCCCCACGGAAGTGCTGGGGGCGCATCTGGGGCGTACTCCCCGTGGTGGCGTGCTGCATGACAGCTTGCTGACTGCCAGTCAGCAGGCATTGGCGATTCCGCGCTCCGAGGCGCGAAGCCGCGCAATGGATTTCACCTGGGCCCAGGCTGCACAGTTGTTTCAGCAGTACCTTGTACCTGCCCGCAGTGCGGCTGTGACGGGTTCTGCGACTGCCACAAAACCTGTCACATCATTGTCATCTGGTCGTTAAATACTGGGGTCATCCTGCATTTTTTGCGTTTGCGTATCCATGTTGCCCTTGCTTCCAAATGATGCTGTGTCCGTGCAGCGTGAGCGTTCAGACACTGTGGCAGACGCATCCCGGGCGCCGTTGCCCGAAGAGGGGGGGCCGCCAGAGGTGTCCCATGATGGGGCGCGTCCCGCCATGTTCCTCGACCGTGACCACAGCATCCTGGCATTCAACGAGCGGGTCTTCGACTGGGCAGTGCGTACGGACGTGCCTTTGCTGGAGCGCCTGCGTTATTTGTGCATCGTGTCATCCAACCTGGACGAGTTCTTCGAGGTGCGCGCCGCACCCCACATCACTGCGGCCAAGAAGGGCGAAACCAAGGGGCTCTACACCGTAGGTTCCTTCGAGGCACTCTCTATCAAAGTCCACGATCTGGTGGAGCGGCAGTACACCTTGTACAACGACGCCCTGGTGCCTGCGTTTGCTCAGCATGGCATTCGTATCGTTGGCCATGGTGATAGATCACCCGAGCAGAGGCGCTGGGTGCATGACTACTTTGTGCGCGAAGTGCGTCCTTTGCTAATTCCTGTGGGGCTGGACCCGGCGCACCCCTTCCCGCAGGTTGCCAACAAATCCCTGAACTTCATCGTTCGTCTCAAGGGGCACGACGCTTTCGGGCGTGAAAACGAAATCGCCATCGTGAAGGTGCCGCGCGCGCTGCCGCGCCTGATCCGCATTCCTGCGAAGGTGGCGCCCAGCGAGGCGCTGTTCGTCAGTTTGTCGAGCATCATCCGCGCGCACCTGGAGGATCTTTTTCCAGGCCGGGAAGTCACCGAGTTCTCGCAGTTTCGCGTCACACGCCACTCCGATCTGGCGCTGGACGAGGAGGACGTGCGCAACCTGCGCACTGCGCTTCGCCAAGGGTTGCAGCATCGCCACTACGGGCAGGCTGTGCGGCTGGAGGTGTCGGCCGGTTGCTCGAAGTTTCTGTCGGATTTTCTGCTGGCGCAGTTCGGCCTACCGGCTGCCGCCTTGTACCGCGTGCATGGCCCCGTGAACCTGGTGCGGCTGACGCAACTAGTGGACCTGGTCAACGACCCCGCGTTGCTGTTCCCGGCCTGGAGTTCGTCGTGGCCGCGCCAGCTGCAGCCGGGTGCGTCCATCATGGACCAGTTGCGCCAGCGGGATGTGTTGATTCACCAGCCCTTTGAGAGTTTCGATGGCCTGCTGGCCTTCTTGCGCGAAGCCGTGAACGATCCGCAGGTGTTGGTCATCAAGCAGACCATCTACCGCACGGGCGCCGATTCGGAGCTTATGGACCTGTTGTCCGAGGCGGTGCGCCGGGGCAAGGAGGTCATGGCGGTCGTGGAGCTGAAGGCGCGTTTTGATGAAGAGGCCAACATCAACTGGGCCGAAGCCTTGGAATCGATTGGCGCGCAGGTGGTGTACGGTGTGGTGGGGCTCAAGACGCATGCAAAGATGCTGCTGGTCACGCGCAGGGAAGGGCGGCAGTTGCGGCGTTATGGGCATCTCTCCACCGGCAACTACAACGTGCGCACAGCCCGGCTGTATACCGATCTGAGCTACCTGACAGCCGATGAGGAAACCACCGCCGACATGGATGGGGTGTTCAACCACCTGGCCAGCCAGAATCGCCCGCCCAAGCTGCGCAAGCTCATGCTGGCGCCTTTTCATCTGCACCGTCGCATGATCGACAAGATCGAGCAGGTCGGGCAGGCCGCAGCCCGGGGCGAGGACGCGCGGATCGTCGCCAAGATGAATGCCCTCACGGATGAGACGTTGATTCGCGCACTGATCCTCGCGGGGCAGCGTGGAGCGCGCATTGACCTCATTGTGCGCGGTGCCTGCATGCTGGCCGCCCAGGTGCCGGGCGTCACGGACAACATCCGCGTGCGCTCGGTGATCGGCCGTTTTCTCGAACACACACGTGTCTTCTATTTCCGTGCGGGCGTGGAGGAAGACCTGTATCTGTCCAGTGCCGACTGGATGAACCGCAACATGATGCGCCGTGTCGAGCTGGCCTGGCCCGTCACGGACCCTGGTTTGCGCCAACAGATCGTGGACGAATGCCTGGTCGCCTATCTGCATGATGACCGCGACGCCTGGACCCTGAACGCGCGTGGCACATATGACCGCGCCCCGCGCCCAACGGATGGACTGGGTGCGCAGAATGCCTTGATGGTGCGCTACGGACCCGCTGCGGCCATTTCCCGGGTCGAGCAAAGGGCCGCATGATGGATCTGATCCTGTGGCGTCATGCTGAGGCTGAAGAGGCTCCGGACGGCGGCGATGATCTGGCGCGGGCTCTGACCTCCCGGGGGGAGAAGCAGGCAGCGCGCATGGCTGCATGGCTGGATCGGCAGCTGCCAGAGGGGCTGCGTGTGCTGGCGAGCCCCGCACGGCGAACCGAGCAGACCGCCAACGCGCTGGGGCGCAAGTTCAAGATGCGTGCGGAACTGCTTCCCGGCGGAAGTGTCGAGGATCTGCTGGAGCTGGCCCAGTGGCCTCGCGCCAAGGGCGCGGTGCTGATTGTTGGACACCAGCCTGTGCTGGGACAGACCATTGCCCAGTTGCTGGAGTTGCAGGCCACCGAATGTGCGGTCCGCAAAGGTGCCGTGTGGTGGCTGCGTCAGCGCCAGCGGCTGGACCAGAGCCAGACGGTGCTGCTGACGGTGCAATCACCGGAGTTCCTCTAGTTCGCGCTGCGAGAAGAGGAGGTTGCGCGCGGAGCGTTCATTTCCTCTCGCTCGCTCGTCCAGCGGCTGTACGACCGCCGTTGCCTTACTTGCGGGATTTTGCGCTGGCCTTTACTGCCGGTGCGGCATTGATGGCTTCAACTTCTGCCTTGGGGCGTCCCGTCTTGATGGAGGGCACGGCCTGCAACGCGCTGCGCAGCGCAGCGTCAGACAGTCCCGCCAGCACCTTGAGGCCCGCGCGCAGCAACTCGCTCTTCTTGACCGGCTGGGCCAGGGTGGCGGCACGCTGCTTGAGCGTTTCGATCACTGCATATTCATCCTTGGGGATGGTGAAGCTGTCGCGCACCAGCTTGGGCTTCTTGGCTTTGATTTCCTTACTTGCCTTTGCGACGACTGGCGCAGCAGCTTTGGGTGCCTTGGGTGTCACAGCTTTTTTGGCAGCAGGGGCCTTCTTGGCTTCGACCTTTTTGGCGGGCTTCGTTGCGGCGCTGGCTGCAGGTTTGGCTGCTTTGGCGGGTTTGATAGCCTTGGCAGGTTGTGCCGCAGGGGCCGATGCTGCCGGAGAGGTCGTTGTGCTGGGTGTGGAGAGCGCGTTGGTCATGGCAATAATTCAATAAACGGTATAAACAGTTTATATAGTTTATTGCCTATTGCTACGGCAGGTCAATGAGTAGCTCCCAAGGTGTTTTTTGCCAGGCCTGTGACTCTTCACGCAGAAGATGTGCGGACTGTGGGTACGCAGTGGCCCAACCGGCCCGTGTGCGGATAAAAAAGCGCTGCCCATTGCACTGCAGCGCCAGGCCGGCGGTGTCTGGGTCGCGGCGCGCGTGGCACAGTGCCACAGCAAGCCGCAGGCAGAGCAACTGCAGCACGAAGATGGGGTCCTCCAGGTCCACGCCGAGCTTGCGCACCTTGCCACGCTGCCCTTGCACAAGCACGCCGAGCCGGTGCAACTCGGGCACGGCAAAGCCAGCAGCGTCGGTGTTGTCGAGGATGTAGGCGCCGTGGCGGTGCGAGTCGCTGTGCGAGATGAGGCAGCCCATCTCGTGCAGGCGGGCTGCCCAGTCCAGCTTGCGCGACGCGCGCTCGCTGCCCTGCGGGGCGGCCTGGTCGAACAGCGCGCAGGCCGTGCGCGCCACCCGCTCCGCATGCTCCATGTCCACGCCAAAGCGCTGCATGAGCCCGTTCACGGTGGTGGTGCGCAGGTCGGTCTCGGGTTGTTCGCGGTCGAGCAGGTCGTAGAGAGCGCCTTGCCGCAAGGCGCCTTGCGCCACCTGCATTTCGTTGATCTCCAGAAGGTCAAAAATAGCGCGCAGCACACTGATGCCGCCCCCGATCACGGCGCGCCGCTCTTCTTTCAGCCCTTCCATGCGCAGGCGGTCGGCACTTTGTGCGCGCAGGATGCGGTCATGGAGCCAGTTCAGGCCGTCGCGCGTGATCAGGCCTTCGGGCCCGCCTGCGGCAGCCAGCACATCGCCCACGGCGCCTGCCGTGCCCGAAGAACCATAGGCGACCTCCCATGCGTCGGGCCGGAAGGTCGCCAGTGCCTCGTCCAGCACCGCCTTGGCCGCAATTTCTGCCGCCAGGAAGGCCTGGGCCGTGAATTCGCCATGGGCAAAGTAACGCTGGGACCAGGCAACGCTCCCCACGCGAAACGAGGCGACAGCATGGGGGGTGAATTGCTGGCCGAGGATGAATTCGGTGGAGCGTCCTCCGATATCCACCACCAGCCGCCGTTCATCCGATTGCGGCAAAAGCCGCGCCACGCCCTGGTAGATCAGGCGGGCCTCTTCGGGGCCGGACACCACGTCGATGGGGTAGCCCAGCACTTCGCTGCCACGTGACAGGAATTCCTCGCGGTTGCGGGCTTCCCGCAGGGTTTGGGTGGCAACAGCCCGGACCTGGGCCCGGGGGAAACCAGCCAACCGCTCGCCAAACCGCGCCAGGCAGGCCCAGCCGCGCTCCATGGCGTCTTGTGTCAGGTTGCGGTCCTCATCCAGCCCGTTGCCCTGACGCACAGTCTCCTTGAGGTATTCCACCCGCTGTATGTGACCGAACTCATAGCGCCCGATTTCAAGGCGAAAGCTGTTGGAGCCGAGGTCTACCGCGGCGAGGCGTGTGCCGTTCTGCATGTGATTCTGGTGAAAGCTTCGTGCGGCATCGTACCGCGAGCTTTTGAGGGGCTGGGGCAGCAAATCGCCTGCCAGCCGGAAGAGGGGGACTTTTTAGAACACTGAAGTGTGTTCCCCATTTATGACAAATGGGTGACTTCGGCCGGGCGTTCGTCGTCACTTGTGTGGCAATGGCCGGAGGGTGGTTGTTTGTGTCACTGAATTGTCATCTTGGAGCCCTAGAGTTCAGCCTGTTCCTGTCAACCCTAGCCAAAAGGTACTGAATAATGAAACGCACATTTCTCAAAACCGTCGCTGTAGCCTTGGCCTCCATGGCCGTCGGCAGTGCTTTCGCGGCGGATATCACCGGTGCGGGTGCCACCTTTCCCTTCCCCATGTACGCCAAGTGGGCGGAAGCCTACAAGAAGGAAACAGGGACAGGTCTCAACTACCAGTCCATCGGTTCTTCCGGTGGCATTCGCCAGATCCGTGCCAAGACCGTTGTTTTTGGCGCTACGGATGCCCCGGTGCCCGGTGCAGACCTGGACAAGGATGGCATGGTGCAGTTTCCCGCCATCATTGGTGGCACGGTGCCCGTGATCAACCTGGACGGTTTCAAGCCCGGCGAGCTGCGCGTGACCGGTCCCGTGCTGGCCGAGATTTTCCTGGGCAAGATCGCCAAGTGGAATGACGCCAAGCTGGCTGCATTGAACCCCGGCAAGACCTTGCCCGACCAGAGCATTACCGTGGTCCATCGCGCAGATGGTTCCGGCACCACCTTCAACTGGACGGATTACCTGTCTGCCGTCAGCAAGGAATGGGCGGATTCCGTGGGCAAGGGCGCGGCCGTGAAGTGGCCCGCTGCGTCGTCGGTGGGCGGCAAGGGCAACGAAGGCGTGGCCGCCAACGTGACCCGCGTGAAGGGTGCCGTGGGTTACGTGGAGTACGCCTACGTCAAGAAAAACAACATGAACTTTCTGCAGCTGCAGAACGCCGACGGCAAGTATGTGAGCCCGGACGACGCCACGTTTGCCGCTGCCGCCGCCAGCGCCGACTGGTTCAGCGTGCCCGGCATGGGTATTTCGATGGTGAATGCCAAGGGCGCCAACAGCTGGCCGGTTAGCACGGCCTCCTTCATCCTCATGTACAAGGACCCCGCCGATAAGGCCCAGTCGGCCGAAGTGCTGAAGTTCTTTGACTGGGCGTTCAAGAACGGCAAGAGCATGGCCGCAGAGCTGGACTATGTGCCCCTGCCCGACAGCCTGACCGCTGAGATCCGTTCCAAGGTGTGGTCGCAAATCAAGAAGTAAGCAGTCTGCTCCAAAATGGCGCCCATCGGTCGGCCTGGCTGGCCGATGGGTGCTGGTTTGTGGGGCCTCCAGAAGCCAGATGGGAGTCAACATGAGCGTGGGAACCACCATGAGTTCACAACCCGCGTCTGTCAAAGTGACGGGCGCCCCCACTAAGTCGATGGTGTCGATTGCCAAGCGGCAGCGACTCCAGGACATTTTTTTCCATCGGCTGACCCAGAGCCTCTCTTTGCTGGTGCTGGCTGCGTTGCTCGGCATCATCGTCTCGCTCTTCATTTACGCGTGGCCAGCTTTTCACAAGTTTGGCGCCCAGTTCATCTGGCGCGTGGAGTGGGACATCGTCAATGAAGAATTCGGTGCTGCTATTGCCATCGTCGGCACCCTGGCTAGCGCAGGCATTGCGCTGCTGATCGCGGTGCCGCTGGCCTTTGGTATCGCCCTGTTTCTGACCGAAACCTGTCCGGTGTGGCTGCGCCGCCCGCTGGGCACGGCGGTGGAACTGTTGGCGGCCGTGCCGTCCATCATCTACGGCATGTTCGGCCTGTTCGTGTTTGCCCCGCTGTTTGCCGACTATTTCCAGATGCCTGTGCAGAAACTGCTGGGCTCCATGCCACTGGTGGGTTTTCTGTTTGGTGGAAGCACCAATGGCTTCGGCATTCTGGCGGCGGGCATTGTGCTCGCGTTCATGGTGTTGCCCTTCGTGGCTGCCGTGATGCGCGATGTGTTCGAGATCGTGCCCCCCATCCTGCGCGAATCGGCCTATGGCCTGGGCTGCACGACCTGGGAGGTGGTGCGCCGTGTGGTGCTGCCCTACACGCAAAAGGGCGTGATTGGTGGAGTGATGCTGGGCCTGGGCCGCGCTCTGGGCGAGACCATGGCGGTGACGTTTGTGATCGGCAATGCCAACCGCATGCCCACGTCGCTGTTTTCGCCAGGTACCTCCATCGCTTCGACGCTGGCCAACGAGTTTGGTGAAGCGGCGGATTTTCACCTCTCCACGCTGTTCGCCCTGGGCTTCCTGCTCTTCGTGATCACCTTTGTGGTGCTGTCGGCCGCCAAGATCATGCTGCTGCGCGCTGAGAAGGCCAAGGGCCTCTGAGCCCCCATGAAACCCTCTATCGAGACAAGCTCCATGGAATTCAACCAACAACTCTACAAAAAGCGCCAGCGCTCCAACGCCATCGGTCTGACCCTGTCGCTGGGCGCCATGGTGCTGGGCCTGTTTGTGCTGCTCTGGATCCTGAGCGTGCTGCTGTCCAACGGCTTCGCTGCGCTGGACTGGAACATGTTCACCCAGTCCACGCCCGCTCCGGGCTCCGAAGGCGGTGGCCTGGCCAACGCCATCGTGGGCAGCCTGATGATGGTGGGCTTCACCGTGCTGGTGTCCACGCCCATTGGTGTGCTGGCGGGCGTGTACCTGGCCGAGTACAGCGGCCAGAGCAAAACGGCGGAGCTGACCCGCTTCGTGACCGACATCATGCTGTCGGCGCCGTCCATCGTGCTGGGGCTGTTCGTTTATGCGATCGCCGTAGCCACCGTGGGCAACTTCTCTGGCTGGGCCGGCAGCCTGGCTTTGTCGCTGATCGCCGTGCCCGTGGTGGTGCGCACCACCGAAAACATGCTGCGTCTGGTGCCTGGTAGCCTGCGTGAAGCAGCCTTTGCCCTGGGCGCCCCGCGCTGGAAGGTGTCCACCATGGTCACCTTGCGCGCTGCCCGCAGCGGCGTAATGACCGGCCTGCTGTTGGCCGTGGCCCGCATCAGTGGCGAGACAGCCCCCCTGCTGTTCACGGCGCTGAACAACCAGTTCTTCAGCACCAACATGAATGCGCCCATGGCCAACCTGCCCGTGGTGATCTTCCAGTTTGCGCTGAGCCCCTATGAAAACTGGGTGCGTCTGGCCTGGGGCGGCGCGCTGCTGATCACGCTCTCGGTGCTGATCCTCAACGTCGTTGCGCGAGTCTTCTTGCGCGAGAAAAACCGCGTCTGACCCGGCCCGCTGCCCTCACTGCAGACACTGACAAGACAGTCTCCATTTTCAGGAATTGACAATGAACGCCACCGCTACCGCCACTGCCAGCAAGAATGCGCTGGAGCTGCGCAACCTGAGCTTTTTTTACGGCAAGTTCCAGGGCCTGCGCAACGTGAGCCTCAACATCGCCGAACACAAGGTCACCGCCTTCATCGGCCCCTCGGGCTGCGGCAAGTCCACGCTGCTGCGCACGCTCAACCGCATGTACAGCCTGTACCCAGGCCAGCGCGCTGAGGGCTCCATCAACTTCTACGGCCAGGACATCCTGGACCCCAAGCAGGACATCAACCTGCTGCGCGCGCGCATCGGCATGGTGTTCCAGAAGCCCACGCCGTTTCCGATGTCCATCTACGACAACATCGCGTTTGGCGTGAAGCTCTATGAAAGCCTGAGCAAGAGCGAGATGGATGACCGCGTGGAATGGGCGCTGTCCAAGGCTGCACTGTGGACCGAAGTGAAGGACAAGCTGCACCAAAGCGGCCTGTCGCTGTCCGGCGGCCAGCAGCAGCGCCTGTGCATTGCGCGCAGCGTGGCGGTGAAGCCTTCGGTGCTGCTGCTCGACGAGCCCACCTCAGCGCTGGACCCGCTGTCCACCGCCAAGATCGAAGAGCTGATCGACGAACTCAAGCACGACTACACGATCGCTATCGTGACCCACAACATGCAGCAGGCTGCCCGCTGCAGCGACTACACCGCCTACATGTACCTCGGCGAGATGATCGAGTTCGGTGCCACCGAGCAGATCTTCTTCAAGCCCGAGCGCAAGGAAACCGAAGACTACATCACTGGCCGTTTCGGCTAAGGAGACAACGAGATGCCCGATAAACATCTTTCCTCGCAGTTCGACAGCGAACTCAACAGCGTCTCCGCCCGCGTCATGGAGATGGGCGGCCTCGTGGAGTCGCAGATCCGCCAGGCGGTCTACGCGCTTTCGCAGTTCAGCCTTGAGGCCGTGGACACCGTGGCTTCGATGGAGACCCGCATCAATGCGATGGAGGTCGAGATCGACCAGGAGCTGTCCTCCATCATCGCCCGCCGCCAACCCACCGCGCGCGACCTGCGCCTGCTCTTGGCCTTCTCCAAGGCCACGGCCAATCTGGAGCGCATGGGCGACGAAGCCAACAAGATGGCGCGCATGGTGCGCTCCATCATCGAGAGCGGCGCCCCGCGCTCGCTGCCGTCGAGCGATCTGCGCACCGCCGCCGAGCTGGCCTCGGGCCTGCTGCGCAAGACGCTGGACGCGTTTGCACGCCTGGATGTGAAGGCCGCCGTCGCCATCCTCAAGGAGGACGACCTCATCGACAAGGAGTTCGATGGCTTCGTGCGCAAGCTCATCACCTACATGATGGAAGACCCCCGCACCATCTCGCCCAGCCTGGATCTGCTGTTCCTGGCCAAGGCGATCGAGCGCATCGGAGACCATTCCAAGAACGTGGCCGAGCTGATCATCTATCTGGTCAAGGGCAAGGATGTGCGCCACACTGCCCTCGACGAGATCGAGTCGGCCGTGCTGTAAGAAGAAAGGGCTTTGGCAATACCATGAGAAAGCTCCCACGCGTCCTCATCGTCGAGGACGAACCCGCGATTGCCGAGCTGATTGCTGTCAATCTGCGCCACAACGGATTCCAGCCTTTCTGGGCAGAAGACGGCGACTCCGCTCAGCGCGAGCTCGACGCCGTGCTGCCGGACGTCATCCTGCTGGACTGGATGCTGCCCGGCCAAAGTGGCCTGTCACTGGCCCGCAAATGGCGCGCTGACAGCCGCACCAAGCCCATCCCTATTCTGATGCTCACCGCCCGTGGCGACGAGCCGGACAAGGTGGCGGGCCTGGACGCCGGTGCCGACGACTACATCACCAAGCCGTTCTCCACGCAGGAACTGCTGGCACGCATCCGCGCCGTGCTGCGCCGCCGCGCCCCTGAGCAGGTGAGTGACAGCGTGACGATTGGCGAGCTGGTGCTCGATGCAGCGACCTACCGCGTGTCGTTTCAGGCGCAGCCCCTGAAGGTGGGGCCCACCGAATTCAAGCTGCTGCACTTCTTGATGAAACACGCCGAGCGTGTGCACAGCCGGTCGCAGCTGCTGGACAAGGTGTGGGGCGACCACGTGTTCATTGAAGAGCGCACGGTGGATGTGCATGTGAAGCGCCTGCGCGAGGCGCTGGGCGGCGCATCGGTGATGGTGGAAACCGTGCGGGGCGCTGGCTACCGGCTCACGGCACAGCCACAGGTGCAATTGCAGCAGGCCTGAAGCGGTGTGAACGAACCCAGCTGGCCCGTGCCCCGGGCGGGCAGGGTTCCTGCACACCGTCTGAGCCGGTTCTCCTTGTGTTGTAAACGGGGCGCACGCGTTGCGCCCCTGGTGTTTTTGAAAAGGCTTTGCTGAGCGCATGCTGTGGCGAATAACGTATTTCCTGCTCTGGCAGATTGCGGGTGGGGGGCTGGGCTGGTGGGAGGGCGGCCCTTGGGGCGCAGCCCTCGGAGCCGCGCTGGCGGGCTGGGCCTGGTTTGTTTGGGATCTGCTGCGCGGCGTGCGCGTGCTGCGCTGGCTGCGTACGGGTGACCTGTCGGATGTGCCTGCCATGCGCGGCATCTGGGGCGAGGCGGCGGACCGCGCTCGGCGCCTGCTGCGCCGGCAGGAGGCGCTTGTCCGAGACAGCCAGGACCGGCTGCAGGAGATCCTGGCGGCGCTGCAGGCCTCGCCCAACGGCGTGGTGCTGCTCGATACGCAAGGCCGCATCGAATGGTGCAACCAGATGGCGGCAAGCCAGTTTGGCTTTGATGCCCAGCGCGATGTGATGCAGTCCATTGGCAACCTGTTACGCAACCCCGAGTTCACGGCCTACTTCGCGGCCAAGGATTTCTCCAGCGACGTGGTGCTGGAGGGGCGGCTGAGCACGCCCTCGCGTCCGGTGCGTATCTCGGTGCACCTGCATCCGTATGGTGACGGGCGCACCCTATTGCTTTCACGCGACGTCACGGCGCTGGAGCAGGCCGACGCCATGCGACGCGACTTCGTGGCCAACGTGTCGCACGAGATCCGCACACCCCTCACCGTGCTCACGGGTTTTGTCGAAACCCTGCAGACCCTGCCCCTGAGTTCCGATGAGCGTTCCCGCTATCTGGGCATGATGGCGCAGCAGGCCCAGCGCATGCAAAGCGTGGTGCAGGACCTGCTCACGCTGTCGCGTCTGGAGGGCAGCCCGCTGCCCGGCATGGCCGAATGGACGCCCGTGCAGTCGCTGATGCAGCGCTGCGAGGAAGAGGGCCGGGCGTTGTCGGCGCTGCTCACGCAGAACCAGCAACGCACGCACGAGATTCGCTTCCCGGCAGCCGAGGCCTTGCGCAGCGAGGGCGAGATTGCCGGTGTGCCCACCGAGTTGCAAAGCGCCTTGTCCAACCTGGTCAACAACGCCGTGCGTTACACGCCCGCCGGCGGCTCCATTGCCGTGGTGTGGGCGCGCAAGGAAGACGGCGGTGCCGTGTTTTCTGTGCAGGACACCGGCCCCGGCATTGCGCCCGAACACATTCCGCGCCTGACGGAGCGTTTTTACCGTGTGGACCGCAGCCGCTCGCGCGAGACGGGCGGCACGGGCCTGGGGCTGGCCATCGTCAAGCATGTGCTGCAGCGCCACGGCGCCACGCTCGACATTTCCAGCACCCTGGGCAAGGGCTCGGTGTTTTCGGTCACCTTCCCGGCAAACCGGCTGCGTGGTTTTGCCCTGCCGGGGTGATGGCCCGCCAGAGCATGGCCATGAACAGGGCGGCGGTGACCACAAGAGCAACGGCGCTGGCCGCCCAGAACAGGGTGGGCGAAGGGGCCTGCGCCCAGGGGCCGTGGTCAGCGTAGGCCAGCCAGTAGCCACCGCCCAGGCCCGCACCCCACAGCAGGGTGCAGTACACGGCCAGTGGGGCCAGGGTGACGCGGTAGCAGCGCAGCACAAACACACACAGGGTCTGCAGCGCGTCGGCCGCGTGGTAGGCGGCGACCCACACCAGCACGCCCCCGGTCATCGCCACCACGCTGGCGTTGGCCGAGTACACACTCCCTATATGATCTTTTGCTATCAATAATATAGCTGAAAAGGCAATACCAGCGGGCGCAGAGAGCTTAAAACCTATAAAAACCACCTTGCGCGCCTGCGCCGGGTTGCCTGCACCCAGCCAGTAGCTGACGCGCGCGCTGGTGGCGATGGCCAATGACAGCGGCACCATGTAGAGCACGGCCGCCAGATTGGCTGCAATCTGGTGCGCTGCAGATGCCGTGGTGCCCTGGCGTGCGATGAAAAGAGCCATCAGCGTGAATGACGTCACCTCGACCATCACCGCCAGGCCCGCCGGAATGCCCAGCCGCGCAAAGCCTGCTATGGTGGGCCAGTGGGGCGGCTCCATACGCCGCCACAGGCCCAGGGGTTCGTAGAGGTCCTGGGTGCGCAGCAGCCAGATGGCCAAGGCCAGCATGCTGCAGTTGACGACCAGCGTGGCCCAGGCGCAGCCCACCACGCCCTGCGCGGGCAGGCCCGCACCGCCAAACGTGAACCACACCGACAGCGGCAGCTTGATGAACAGCGAGCCCACCTGCAGCCAGGTCACCAGCTGGGGCCTGCCCAGGGCCTGGTTCAGGGTGCTGTAGATGCGGAACAGCAGGGCCGGGGGCAGCGCGAGCGCCAGCACGGCCAGGTAGTTCTCCACGTCGGGCTGCAGGGCGGCTGGCACATCGGTCCAGCGCAGGATGGGCCCGGGCGAGAGCAGGATGGCCATGCCCGCCACCGAGGCGGCACCACACAGGTACAGGGCCTGGCGCAGTGAGCGGCCCACCCCCTCGGTTTCGCGTGCGCCGCGCTGTTCTGCCCACACGGGCAACAGCGCCTGCAGCACACCAATCAGCGCCACATACACGCTGATGAAGATGGCCGACCCTACTGACAGCGCGGCCAGCGAGGCTTCGCTGTAGCGGCCGGCCACGATGGTGTCCGTCACGCCAAAGGCCATGACAGCCAGTTGCCCGGCCAGCACCGTGAGGGCATGCCGGGTGATGGTGGAGCGCTCGGACATCAGTGCGCCGGGCCTTTGCGGCGCAGCAGCAGCAGGTGGTCGTTCTTGTCGGTGGGGCGGGGCAGGGTGGCCTTGAGCTCCCACAAGGCAGCGTTGACCATGCGCTCGGACGCGGGCCAGGACGCAATGTCTGCCAGCAGCCACAGGCATTCGTCCTGCAGGCCCGCCCGTTGTAGCGAGAGCTGGCCGTGGTACTGCAGCGCGGCCACCTGGGCGCGGCTCAGCCCCACCGTCTGAATACATCCAGGCTCGGGCCCCATTGCTGCCAATACGCTGCGCACCTGGGGGGTGTAGCTGCGCGCGTAGTCCAGCAGCGGCAGCCACAGCGTCATCAGCAGCACCCAGCCCAGGGCGGCGCCCCCGGCGGGCAGCACCAGGCTCTTCCAGATCGGGGCACGGTTGCGGGACGCGCGCCACCAGACCAGCCCACACCAGCCCACGGTGGCAGCCAGCGCCACCGCCAGCGCCAGGGCTGAAAACTGGGGCACAAAGCCCGGAGCCAGCTTGGCCACATTGGCGGCGGGCTTGGCGGGCACGCCGGTCTGCATGGCGATCCAGATCACCCAGATCGCCAGCGCTGACACGGTGAAGAACAGCAGTGTGAACCAGTCGATCAGGGCACCCACGCTGCGGCGCAGGGTGGGCAGCGCAAACGCGGCCAGCGCGGCCAGTGCGGGCAGGCCTAGTAACAGGGCGCGGTCCGCAGGCTGGGTGGTGAGGGTGGCGGCGATCGACACGACCGTGAAGCCCAGGGGCAGCAGCAGGTGCCGGTGGCCCTGGCGGCTCACGATCTGCTTGCGCCAGCGCCACAGGGTCCATAGCGCCAGCGGCCAGGCGGGCCAGCCAAACCATATCAGCAGGCGCACCAGGCTTTGCCATTCCTTCCCACCCGCACCACCACCCACAATGCGCCAGCGCCACAGGTCCAGCGCCCAGGCTGCCCAGGCCGCCAGCAGCGTGACGGCCAGCAGGCCCAGCGCCCAGGGCCAGCGGCGGTCGGTGCTGCTGCCAGGGGCCAGCACCACCAGCGCCATGCTGCCGATGCCCAGCATCGCGGCCAGGGCGGGTGCCCCCGCCAGCGTCAGCCCGAGCAGGCCCACCACCAGCGCCACGGCAGGTGCCACGGTGCGGTGGGGCATGGCGGCCACGGCAAAAAAGAGCAGCGCAGTGCAGCTGAGCTGCACCAGATAGCTGGTGGTTTCGTGCGACAGCTGGGCCAGCCCCAGGCAGGCGATCAAGGCCAGCAGTGCGCCATCGGCAATCGCACGGGCATAGTCAAGCGGGGGGGCCTCGCCACCAAACGCAAACGCCACGGGCTGGGCTCCCGGGCTGCGCGCCAGGTAGTACACACCGTACCAGGTCGCGATGAGTGTGAGGGCCAGCAGCCCGGCAAACGGAATGCGCACGGCCATCTCGACCGACAGCCAGGAGGGTGCGATCTGCATGGCCCAGGCACCCAGCCAGTAGGGCAGCAGTCCCTCGGTTTCAGGTGGCATGCCACCCAGCAGGGGGGAGAGCCATGGCGTGCGGCCCTGGGCCAGTTCCAGCATGTAGCCAAACGCCGTGACATCGGCATTCTTCCAGGGGTCACGCCCGACAAAGCCCGGCACCACATAGGCAATGCACAGCAGCAGCAATGCCCAGCGTGGAAGCGGGCTTACGGCATTCTGGGTAACGATGGCAGGGGTGGGTGGGGTCACGCGTCAGTGGGCAGCAATGCGAAGAGCCACCGAGAATAAGGGCAAAAACAAAGAAAAAGGCAGCCCGGTTGCCCGGGCTGCCTTTTTGGCGGGAACGCAGGAGGCGAATTACTTCGCTGCGGTCTTGCCGAAACGGTTGCGGAAGCGCTCCACGCGGCCACCCATGTTGTCCACGGACTTTTGCGTGCCGGTGTAGAAGGGGTGCGATTCAGAAGAGGTGTCCAGCTTGAACAGCGGGTATTCCTTGCCTTCGAAGGTCTCGGTTTCCTTCGTGTTCACGCACGAACGGGTCACGAACTTGAAACCGTTGGACAGGTCCGAGAACAGGACTTCGCGGTAGTTGGGGTGAATGCCTTCTTTCATGATCAATCCTTGTCAAGTGCGGGAGCCGTGCGGGACCCGGTGCAACCTTTGCGCCGTGGAACATCCAGCGTACTTTCCGCAGAAAAAGCTCTCTATTATGGCATAGGCCGAGAGTCAGCCCCCGCGCCGCATCATGTCGAAGAAGTCCACATTCGTTTTTGTGGCCTTCATGTTCTTGATCATGAGTTCCATCGACTCGATCTCGTCCATGTTGTACATGAACTGGCGCAGGATGCGGGTCTTTTGCAGGATCTCGGGCGCCAGCAGCAGCTCTTCGCGGCGCGTGCCGCTCTTGTTGAGCTCAATGGCGGGGAACACGCGCTTCTCGTACAGGCGGCGGTTCAGGTGGATTTCGCAGTTGCCCGTGCCCTTGAATTCTTCAAAGATCACTTCGTCCATGCGGCTGCCGGTGTCGACCAGCGCGGTGGCGATGATGGTGAGCGAGCCACCTTCCTCGACCTTGCGGGCGGCGCCGAAGAAGCGCTTGGGGCGCTGCAGCGCAGCGGCATCCACACCGCCGGACAGCACCTTGCCGCTCGACGGCACGACGTTGTTGTAGGCGCGGGCCAGGCGGGTGATGGAGTCCAGCAGGATCACCACATCCTTCTTCAGTTCAACCAGGCGCTTGGCGCGCTCGATCACCATCTCGGCCACATGCACGTGGCGGGCGGCGGGCTCGTCGAAGGTGGAGGCGATGATTTCGCCCTTCACCGTGCGCTGCATTTCGGTCACTTCTTCGGGGCGCTCGTCCACCAGCAGCACCATCAGGTGCACGTCGGGGTTGTTGGCCGTGATGGCGTGGGCGATGTGCTGCATCATCACCGTCTTGCCGCTCTTGGGCGGTGCCACGATCAGCGCGCGCTGGCCGCGGCCGATGGGGGCGATGATGTCGATGATGCGGCCGGTGATGTTCTCTTCGCCCTTGATCTCGCGTTCCAGGCGCATCTGCTCCTTGGGGAACAGGGGCGTCAGGTTTTCGAACATCACCTTGTGCTTGTTCTGCTCCGGTGGGCCGCCGTTGACGGCGTCGAGCTTGGTCAGAGCAAAGTAGCGCTCGCCGTCCTTGGGCGTGCGTACTTCGCCTTCAATCATGTCGCCGGTATGCAGGTTGAAGCGGCGCACCTGGCTGGGGCTGATGTAGATGTCGTCCGTACTCGCCGTGAAGCTGGTGTCAGGGCTGCGCAAGAAGCCGAAGCCGTCAGGCAGGATTTCCAGCACGCCATCCGCAAACACCTGCTCGCCCGCCTTGGCGCGCTTCTTGATGATGGCAAACATCAGCTCCTGTTTGCGCATCCGACCCGTGTTTTCGATTTCGAGTTCTTCGGCTTGCTTCAGGACTTCAGACACGTGCAGTGCCTTGAGTTCGTTTAAGTGCATGGAATGACTCCTTGGCGGAGCTGGTAAGAATCTTGGGGGAGGGGGCTGGTGCCGGAAGGGCTGCTGTTTGCAGGCCCGGCCCGCCGGGGATCTTGGTCCGGCTGCCAATGCGTGCAGGCCGGTGATCGAGAGGAATTATGACAGGAAAAAAAGCAGGTGCTTCAGGAGTGTGCTATGGGCCGATGCTTGCACCGGCACTCTGGCGCCGCGTGCACGCCAGATGCACCCAAAAAAATGCCCCGCAGGCAGCGCACCAGCGGGGCTTGGGGGATCAGGCCAGTTGCTGATCGATGAAGGCGGTCAGTTGCGCCTTGCTCATCGCGCCGACCTTGGTGGCGGCCAGTTGGCCATCCTTGAACAACATCAGGGTGGGGATGCCGCGGATGCCGAACTTGGCGGGGATCTCGCGGTTTTCGTCCACATTCATCTTGGCGATCTGCAGCTTGCCTTGGTAGGTGCCTGCGACTTCGTCCAGGATGGGGGCAATCATCTTGCAGGGGCCGCACCACTCGGCCCAGTAGTCCACCAGCACGGCGGAGCCGGGTTGGAGCACGTCGGCTTCAAAACTGGCGTCAGAGACATGTTTGATGAGTTCGCTGGCCATGGCGGATTCCTTGATATTGGGCGGGTTGAGACCGGTGTACGTTTAAAGTCAGGGCATTGTGACAGAAACCAATCCCCCATTCACCGGTATGGCCGGGGCTTGCGACGCTATGACTGTCATAGCGAAAAGCGATCATGGCGCAGGCTGGAGCATGGGCCTGTGGCAGCGCGCATTGGCCCAGGTGGCCGCCCATGCCTGCGCCCAGGGTGCCCACCTGGCACGCACCGTGGTGCTGGTGCCCTACGCCCAGCTCATGCCCTGGGCCCAGCGCCACTGGGCGCTGCAGTTTCCGCAAGGCTTTGCGCCGCGCTTTGAAACCACCCGCAACTGGGCGCGACAGTTACAGGTGTTTGAGCCTTCGGCCGACGACTTTGCGGGCGACGTGGCGCGCGACACCCTCACGGCCCGCGCCTTGCTCGATCGTGTGGGGCAGGGCGCCCAGCGCGAGATGCTGGCTACGCCCTTGCAAGAAGCCGCCGCCCAACTGGCTCCCGCCGTGGCCGCTGTGCCCCCCGCGCAACGCGCCGCCTGGGGCGACGAGGCCCGCAAACTGCTGGCTACCGCCGACGAGGGCAGCAGCCTGCATTACGAAGCCCTGGTGGCGCGCCTGGCGCTGGAATGGGTGCTGGCCTCGCGCTACGCCACCGATGTGCTGTTCGAGCCTGGTGTGCGCGCGGCGGTGGATGCGCTGGTGGTACTCGAAGGTTTTCAATCCGACGCGCTGCCCCAGGCCCTGCTGGCCCATTGGGGCGAGCAGGGGGCTTGCGTTGCACTGCCAGCATTGGTCGATGAAGCTCTGGCGCCACCCCACCGCGCTCTGCATGCCGCCACCGATGCCGAAGACGAAGCCCACCGCGCCGCCGCCCGCGTGTTGGCCCATGTGCGCGATGGCCGGGTGCCCGTGGCGCTGGCTGCTACCGACCGGGCGTTGATCCGCCGCGTGCTGGCCCACCTGGACAGCAGCGGTGTGCTGGTGCGCGATGAAAGTGGCTGGATTCTCTCGACCACACGCGCCGCTTCGCGGGTCATGGCCACGCTGCAGGCTGCGGCGTGGAACGCCTCTTCCAACGTAGTGCTGGACTGGATCAAACACACCCCTGCGCTGATGTCGGGCGAGGTGAACCGCCTGGAGCAATGGCTGCGCAAGGGCGTGGTGCAGCACTGGAGCGCTGCCGCCGCCCGCGACCTGAGCGCCCAGCCCCACCTGGCCCGCACCGTGGCCACCGTGGAGGCCTGGCGCGACACCCTGTGCACTGCGCGCCCGCTGGCGCAGTGGCTGCTCGCCCTGCGCGCTGTGCTGGAGCAAGTCGGCCAGTGGCAAGCCCTGCAGGCCGACCCGGCTGGCATGCGCGTGCTGGCGGCCCTGCGCCTGCAAGACGGCCAGCAGGCCGAGCTGGACGCCTGGGGCGACAGCGCGGGCCGCCGCATGGCGCTGGCCGAGTTCACCCGCTGGGTCAAAGACGTGCTTGAAGCCGGGCGCTATGTGGCCGCGCAGGCGGCCGATGCCCCCGTGGTTGTGCTGCCGCTGCCCCAGCTGCTGGCCCGCCCCTTTGCCGCCGCCGTGCTGCCGGGCTGCGATGAAAAGCGTTTGCAAGCCGCACCTGAACCATCAGGCGACTGGTCGCAGGCCCAGCGCGAGGCCTGGGGCCTGCCCACACGCCAGTCGTTGGAGGCCGCCCAGCGGGCAGCCTGGGCCCACGCCCTGCGCACGCCCGTGGTGGATGTGCTGTGGCGCACCGGCGACGAGGGCGGCGAGCCCCTGCTGGCCAGCGCCCTGGTGCTGGCCCTGCAACTGGATGGCGCCGCTATACCCGGCACGGACGACCGTGCGGCCCGCGCAGTGGCTGCCACGCCCACGCTGCGCCCCCAGCCCGTGGGCCAGGCGCTGCCGGTGGAACACCTGTCGTCCACCGCGTATTCCGACCTGCGCCACTGCCCCTACCGCTTCTTTGCCCAGCGCCAACTGGGCCTGCGCGAGGCCGACGAGCTGGACGCCGAGGTGGACAAGCGCGACTTTGGCACCTGGCTGCACGCGGTACTGCAGCAGTTTCACGAGGCTTTGCTGGCCGACCCGACCGACCACGCGGAGGAGCGCCGCGCCCGCATGGACGCCGCCGCCGAGGCTGTCACCCACGAGCAGCGGTTGCAAGACGGCGACTTCCTGCCCTTTGCCGCTGGCTGGGCGCAACTGCGCGATGGCTATCTGCAGTGGCTGGCCGGGCATGAGCAGCAGGGCGCCAGCTTCCGCCAGGCCGAGGTCAAGTCGCGCCAGCCGCTGGGTGACCTGGAGCTGGTTGGCACCCTCGACCGCATCGATGGCGTCTCGTCCACCGGCGAGCCCACGGTGCTGGTGATCGACTACAAAACCGAAAGCGACAGCGTGACCCGCCAGCGCATCAAGTCCGGGGCGGAGGACACGCAACTGGCCTTCTACGCCGCCCTGCTGAGCCACGACACCCTGCGCGCTGCCTACGTCAACGTGGGCGAGCGTGGCGAGACGCAAATGCACGAACAGGACGAAGTGGTGCACCTGCGCGATGTGCTGATCGAAGGCATCCAGCACGACATGGCCCGCATCGCCGCCGGTGCGCCGCTGCCCGCGCTGGGGGAGGGCTCGGTGTGTGACTACTGCGCCGTGCGTGGCCTGTGCCGCAAAGACTACTGGGCGGACGCTGAACAGGCGTTGCCCGCGCAAGAGACGCCATGACCGTCAGCATTCCACAATCCACCCAGGCCGCTTACGAACACAACGGCCGTCCCGTCTCGCGCGAGGCCTTCTACGCCATTGCCTGCGACCCCGCGCGCAGCGTGGCCGTGGAGGCCTGCGCCGGTGCGGGCAAGACCTGGATGCTGGTTTCGCGCATGCTGCGCGCGCTGCTCGACGGCTGCGCGCCGCACGAGATCCTGGCCATCACCTTCACCAAGAAGGCGGCCGGGGAGATGCGCCAGCGTTTGCAGGAGTGGCTGGAGCAATTCAGCCACAAGCCGCTGGAGGAACTCACGGCCGAGCTGATTGCAAGGGGAATCAGCCCCCAGGGCGCACTGGAAAAGCGCGAGGCGCTACAAAATCTATACCGCCAGCTGCTCACTGCGGGCCGCCCGGTGCAAATCCGCACCTTCCACAGCTGGTTTGCCGCGCTCCTGGGCACGGCGCCGCTGGCGCTGCTGCAACAACAAGGCCTGCCCGCGCACTTTGAGCTGCTCGAAGACGATGCCGAGGCCGTGCGCGAGGTGTGGCCCCCGTTCTTGCAGACTGTGGCTGAGAGCGCCAGCCTGCGCGCCGACTACGAAGCCGTGGTGGCCCGCCACGGCCGCTCGCAAACGCACAAGGCCCTGGCGGCGGCGCTGGCCAAGCGGGTGGAGTTCGATCTGGCCGACGAGGCAGGTGTGGTGGATGCCTCGGTGCCGCCGTTCCAGCAGGCCTACCCCGAACTGGCCGCGTTGGCAGAGCCCTCTGATGCCTTGCAGACCGACGCTGCTCTTCAGCGCTGGCGCAGCCGTGCCAGCGCGCTGGGCGCCGAGACCAACAAGACCCCCCAAAAGGCGGCCGACGCCATCATCGACGCGCTGGCCTGCCCAGACCTGAACCAGCGCCTGGACATGCTGCGCAAGGCGATGTTCGTCGCCAAGGAGGACCGCCTCTCCAAGAGCCTCGAGAAGTTCCCCACCGCGCAAGAAGCCGAGCCCGAGCTTCAGCGCCTGCTCACCGCACGCCGCCAGCACGAGGCCTGGCAGCATCAGCAGCGCATGGCCCGGCTGGCGCGCTGCCTGATCGCGCAGTTTGCCGCCGTCAAGCAGCAGCATGGCTGGGTGGACATGAACGATGTGGAGCGCACCGCCCTGGTCATGCTGGCCGACCCCATCCTCTCAGGCTGGGTGCAGGAGCGGCTCGATGCCCGCATCCGCCATCTGCTGGTCGATGAGTTCCAGGACACCAACCCGCTACAGTGGCAGGCGCTGCACGCCTGGCTGTCGGGCTATGCGGGCTCGGGTGGCGGGTCTGCCGCGCCCAGCGTGTTCATCGTGGGCGACCCCAAGCAGAGCATCTACCGCTTTCGCCGCGCCGAGCCGCAGGTGTTCATCGCCGCGCAGGCCTTTGTGCGTGATGGGCTGGGCGGCGACCTGCTGAGCTGCGACCACACACGCCGCAACGCGCAGGGCGTGATCGGCGCCGTCAACGCCGTGATGGGCGAGGCCCAGGCGCAGCACGAAACGAGTGGCTTTCGCGACCACACCACCGAATCCAAACACCCCGGCCAGTTGCTGCGCCTGCCCGCTATCACCGATGCGGACGACGACAACCAAGGCGCAGCCCGCGACGCCCTGGCCTGGCGCGACAGCCTGACCGAACCCCGCCACGAGGCCGAAGAAACCCAGCGCATGCGCGAATGCACCCAGGCCGCCGCCTGGGTGGCCGCGCAGATTGTCAGCGGCACGCCGCCCAAAGAGGTGCTGGTGCTGGCCCGCAAGCGCGACCGCCTGGCCAGCATGCAAGACGCCCTGCGCGCCCTGCATCTGCCCTGTGTGCAGCCCGAAAAAGCCGACCTGTTCGACGCGCCCGAGGTGCAGGACATGGTGGCGCTGATTGACGTGCTGGTTTCGCCCACACATGACTTGTCTTTGGCCCGCGCGCTCAAGTCGCCCCTGTTCGGCCTGGGCGACGAGGCCCTGGTGGCCCTGGCCACGCTGCGCCGCCAGAGCGAGCATGCGGGCAGCAGTTGGCTTGATTTGCTATCAAAAAGTGAGCTATCAGGGAATGATCATCAGGCGGTAGGGGCTGTTTTGACCCAATACCAGGCCTGGGTGGGCAGCCTGCCGCCGCACGATGCGCTGCATGCCATCTATGAGCATGGCGATGTGCTGGCCCGCTTTGCCGCCGCCGCCCCGGTCACCCAGCGCCAGGCAGTACAGGCCAACTTGCGCGCGCTGCTGGCCGCATCGCTGCAGCACGATGGCGGCCGCTACCTCACGCCCTATGCCTTTGTGCGGGCCATGAAGAAGGGCGGCGTGCGCGCGCCCGGCCGGGCCGATGCACAGGCCATCCGCCTGCTGACGGTGCACGGCGCCAAGGGGCTGGAAGCCGACTGCGTGCTGCTGCTGGACACCGACACCCGCCCGCAAAAAGCCGAGACCATGGGCGTGCTGGTGGATTGGCCCGGCGAGCAGACCGTGCCCTCGGCCTTCGTCTTTCTGGCCAGCGAATCGACCCCCCCGCCTAGTGCCGAAGCCGCGCTGGCCGCTGAGCAGCAGGCCCGCAGCCGCGAGGAGCTGAACATGCTTTACGTGGCGATGACGCGCGCGAAACACTGCCTGGCGCTGTCATCCGTGTTGCCCAGCAATTCGGCGCCGGGCAGTTGGTGGAACCGGCTGGCACCACTGGTCACCGAGGTGGACGCGGGCACGGCCCCGGCACCTGCCGCCGGGGCCGGGGCGACCCCCGATACCTTCACCATCGCCGCGCTGCAACCCTTGCCCGAGGCCCTGCAAAGCGCCCGCACCAAACCGGGTGCTGCAGCCGCCGACCCCAATGGCGCCACGCCCGTGGCCATGCCCGGCGATGGCGACTCCACGCCGCTGTCCCGCCAGGGCGATGCCATGCACCAGCTGCTGGAGCAGGCCGGTGTGGCCGGTGCCCCGCTGGCCGATCTGCGTGCCCACGGCTGGCCTGCTGCGCGCATCGCCCGGTTGGCCAGCGACCATGACATCACCCCCGCCGCCGCCGAGCTGGCCGCGCGCATGGCACAGGGCATCCTGGCCGGGGAGGGGGCCTGGGCCTGGGACCCAGCCCAGGTACAGACCGCCATCAACGAAGCCCCGCTGCACTACCAGGGCCAGAGCCTGCGCATCGACCGCCTGGTGTTGCGCCGCGCAGCACATGCCGACGACGCAGCGGCAGGCTGGTGGGTGCTGGATTACAAAAGCGCCGCCCAGCCCCAGCGCCAGCAGACGCTGGTGGCGCAACTGCAGCGCTACCGCGAAGCCGTTTCGGTGCTGATGCCGGGCGAGGCCGTGTACGCCGCTTTCCTCACAGGCGATGGGCGGTTGGTGGCAGTGGGCGAAGCGCCCAGTGCGGGAGGGGCATCGGCCGCCCATGCGCCTGCGGTGGGGCATACTCTCGCCCCCGCTGCGCCGGTCGCCCTGGCAAAGCCCGAGCGCGCCCGTGCTGCGCCGGGGCCTGCGGACTCTCCGCAAGGCTCCTTGTTTTGACCGGTCCTGCCGGTCCCCACGCAGCGCAACGCCCCATTTTTTAAGCAAGGCCTCCCGTGTCTCACACCCTTCCTTCTTCCGATACTCCCACCCTGTCTGCGGAGACCTTGCAGTGCGACGTGGCCATCATCGGCGGTGGCCCGGCGGGCCTGATGGCCGCCGAGGTGCTGGCCCAGGCGGGTGTGGCCGTGCATGTGTTTGACGCCATGCCCTCGGTGGGCCGCAAGTTTTTGCTGGCGGGCAAGGGTGGACTCAACCTCACGCATTCCGAGCCGCACGAGCCTTTCGTGAGCCGCTACGCCGGACGTGAGCAGCAGGTCGATCCGCTGGTCCGGGTCTTTGGCGGGCCCGCACTGCGCGCCTGGGCCGAGGGGCTGGGGGTGGAGACCTTTGTGGGCACCTCGGGCCGCGTGTTCCCCACCGACATGAAGGCCGCGCCGTTGCTGCGCGCCTGGCTGCAGCGCCTGCGCGGGCAGGGGGTTCTGTTCCACATGCGCCACCGCTGGCTGGGCTGGGCCGAGGAGGGCGCGCTGCGCTTTGCCGCACCGGCAGGCGAGGTGCGGGTGGCCGCCAAGGCCGTAGTGCTCGCGCTGGGCGGCGGCAGCTGGGCACGCCTGGGGTCCGACGGCGCCTGGGTGCCGCTGCTGGCGCAGCGCGGCGTGGCTGTGGCGCCGCTGCGCCCGTCCAACTGCGGTTTTGATGTGCTGCGCGCCGATGCCCCGGCAGGCGAAACGCGCCGCGCCTTTTTGCAAGAGCTTCTGGGCCGCACGCCCGCACCCACGGTGGGTTGGACGCCGCATTTTTCCGAGAAGTTTGTGGGCCAGCCCTTCAAGACCGTGGTGCTCAGCTTCACCGACAGCCAGGGCCGCAGCTTCAGCCGCCGTGGCGAATTTGTGGTCACGGCCACGGGGGTGGAGGGGAGCCTGGTCTATGCCGCATCGCACCTGCTGCGCGACGAGGTGGAAGCCCATGGCCACGCCACATTCCACCTCGACCTGCTGCCCGACCACAGCGCCGAACGTGTGCTGGTGGAGGTGCGCCACCCGCGCGGTTCCCGGTCGCTCTCCAGCCACCTCAAGAGTCGCCTGGGCCTGGATGGCATCAAGGCGGGCATCCTGTATGAACACCTGGGCAAGGACGGCATGAACGACCCCGTGGCCCTGGCCCACGCGATCAAGGCGCTGCCCATTACCTTGGTGGCGACCCGGCCTGTTGATGAAGCCATCAGCACGGCGGGTGGTGTGACGTTTGAAGCGCTGGATCCGCACCTCATGGCCACGGCCTTGCCGGGCGTGTTCTGCGCGGGCGAAATGCTGGACTGGGAGGCGCCCACCGGGGGCTATCTGCTCACCGCCAGCATGGCCAGCGGCCGTGTGGCGGGAGAGGGGGCGCTGCGCTGGCTGGGGCAGTCCGCCGGGGCTTGAGCGGCCGCTGAAGTGCACGGCACGCGATGGAAACACTGGAGAGAGGGAAGTTTTTGCGCGACCGCGCAAAAAGAAAGAAGAAGTTGACGAGCCTTACCCCCGGCACTGACTCCACAGTTAGGGCTGCTTGGTTCCCCACCTGACCCGGTTGGCCGCTTCACCATGCGAGGAGGCCCGTCACCGCCAATTGTACGTCGGATGAAGGCCCTGATTTTTCAGTGGCTGTTTTGTTTGCCCTGGCGGCGCCGGGGGCGCACGGCCCAGCCCGTAGAATCGCCCGCATGTCCTACCTCGTGCTCGCCCGCAAGTACCGCCCCCGCAATTTCACCGAGATGGTGGGGCAGGAGCATGTGGTCCAGGCCCTGTCGAATGCGCTGACCCAGCAGCGCCTGCACCACGCCTACCTGTTCACGGGCACGCGCGGCGTGGGCAAGACCACGGTGTCGCGCATCCTGGCCAAGTCGCTCAACTGCCAGGGGCCTGACGGGCAGGGCGGGATCACCGCCACGCCCTGTGGCGTGTGCCAGGCCTGCACCGACATCGACAGCGGCCGCTTTGTGGACTACACCGAGCTGGACGCGGCGTCCAACCGGGGGGTGGACGAGGTGCAAAGCCTGCTGGAGCAGGCCGTCTACAAGCCGGTGCAGGGGCGCTTCAAGGTCTTCATGATCGACGAAGTCCACATGCTCACGAACACGGCGTTCAACGCCATGCTCAAGACGCTGGAAGAGCCGCCCGAATACCTCAAGTTTGTGCTTGCCACGACGGACCCGCAGAAGGTGCCGGTCACGGTGCTGAGCCGCTGCCTGCAGTTCAACCTGCGCCCCATGGCGCCTGAAACCGTGCTCTCGCACCTCACGCAGGTGCTGGCGACCGAGAACGTGCCTGCCGAGCCCCAGGCCTTGCGTCTGCTCTCGCGCGCTGCGCGCGGCTCCATGCGCGATGCGCTCTCGCTCACTGACCAGGCCATCGCCTTCGGCAGCGGCCAGCTGCAAGAGGCCGGTGTGCGCCAGATGCTGGGCGCGGTGGACCGTTCCTATGTGTTCCGGCTCATTGAAGCTCTCGCCCAGGGCGACGGCAAGACGGTGGTGGAAACCTCGGACACGCTGCGCATGAACGGGCTGTCTGCCGCCTCCACGCTCGAAGAGATGAGTGCCGTACTGCAGCGCATGGCGGTGTTCCAGGCCGTGCCGCAGATGGCCGGTGCTGTGGATGCCGACGACCCCGAGGCTGCCGAAACAGCCCGCCTGGCGGCGCTGATGCCCGCCGATGAAACCCAGCTGCTCTACAGCCTCTGCCTGCACGGTCGCGGCGAGCTCGGGCTGGCGCCCGACGAATATGCAGCGCTGACCATGGTGTTGCTGCGCCTGCTGGCCTTCAAGCCGCAGGGGGGCGCTGGCGAATCGGCTGAAAAAAAAACTCTGACGCGGCCTGAAACTGCGTCTGCAGGGGCTTCTGCGGCCGCTGCTCCGGCCCCCCTGGCATCGGCTGCTATTCCCCCGGCGGCACCTCTGGCCACCTCCGCCCCGGTAGCGCAGCCCGTAACGGCGGTGCCCATGCCGCCCCCAGGAGCGTCGTCATCGAGCGTCGGCACGGCCGCAGTTGTGGAGGCGGGGGTCGGCACGGCAGATGCCGCTACTGGGGCTGCAGCGGCTGACGACACCTCTTCTTCTGAGCCCCCGCCCTGGCCCGGGTCGGAAGACGATACAGGTCCTGCAGCCGGTGCAGTTGCTGCACCTGCAGCGCCCGCCGCCGTCACGGCGCTGCCCGTGCGCCAAGCGCGGAGTTTTGAAGAAAATCAGGCCTCTGCGCCCGCTCAGCAAGCGCAAGTTGCTCCTGAATTCGTAGCGATTCCCGTGCGCGTGGCCCCCGAGCCCGGTGCGCGTTTGCAGCCCGCCCCCCATTCGGCCCCTGTGCCCGCGTCGGCCCGCTACACGCCCACTGAAGAGGGCGATGTCTGGCATGCCACGGTGCAGAAGATGGTCGCGGCCGAGGCCATCAACGCCCTGGTGCGGGAGCTGGCCCTGCAGTCGCAACTGGTGGCGCGCGATGGCGGCCATTGGCTGCTGCGCGTGGAGCGCGAATCGCTCAACCAGCCCACCGCGCGCGAGCGCCTGCGCACCGCGCTGGAGGCGGCAGGCCATGCCACCCAGATCAGCGTGGAGGTGGGCGTGGTCATCGACAGCCCCGCCCGCCGCAACGCCGCTGCCGCTGCAGAGCGCCAGCGCCGCGCCGAGGAAATCGTGCACAACGACCCCTTCGTGCAATCGCTGATGCGTGACTACGGCGCGAGAATCGTGCCGGGCAGCATCAAGCCTGCGTGAGATGAAGCTCCCCCTGAGTCGCCTTCGGCGCCTTCCCCCTCTCTCGCTTCGCGGGAGGGGGACGCACTCGGTGGCCTGGCAAAGCCAGCTCCACGAGTGCACTGGATTGGCGTGTGCCAGTTTCGACGGCCACTGACATTGCACAGCACAATACCGTGCATCTCGGATACCGAATCTCTGTCCCCATGTGGGAATCGATCAACCAGAAAGAAAGCAAAGGAAACCACACCATGTTCAACAAAGGACAACTCGCCGGCCTCATGAAGCAAGCCCAGGCCATGCAGGACAACCTCAAGAAGGCCCAGGACGAACTGGCCTTCATCGAGGTGGAAGGCGAATCGGGCGCGGGCCTGGTGAAGGTGGTGATGACCTGCAAGCACGACGTCAAGCGCATCACCATCGACCCCAGCCTGCTGGCGGAAGACAAGGACATGCTGGAAGACCTGGTGGCGGCTGCGTTCAATGCGGCAGTGCGCAAGGCCGAGGAGACATCTTCGGAGAAGATGGGCAAGCTCACTCAAGGCATGCCAGGCCTCCCCGGCGGCATGAAATTCCCTTTCTGAGGGTTGGCTACCGAGCGGGCGATCTGCGTCGTTGGGCGGTGCTCGGAATCCTCACGTACAGGAAGTACGTTCCGGTTCCTGTGCTCCGTCCGCCTCGCAGCTCATCCCGCTCGCTACGCCCTTGAGGGTGGGGTGTGAAGGCAGAGGGCGAGCACCTGTTGTTCTTCCCTACATCCGTTTGGGCTGAGCTTGTCGAAGCCTGGCTCCGCCGCTCCCTACAACGTCACGCGCATCGCCTCTAGTCTGTCCATGTCCACCACCAACTCCCTCGACGTTCTGATCCAGGCGCTGCGCCGGTTGCCGGGGGTGGGGGTGAAGTCTGCGCAGCGCATGGCGTTCCATCTGCTGCAGCATGATCGCGAAGGGGCGCTGGCCCTGTCGCGGGCGCTTTCGGAGGCGGTGGGCACGGTGCACCACTGTGCGCGCTGCCACACGTTCACCGAGGCCGAGGTGTGCAGCACCTGCCTGGACCCGGAGCGCGATGCCACGCGGCTGTGTGTGGTCGAAACGCCCGCGGACCAGTCCGCCATGGAGCGCACCGGGGCCTTCAAGGGGTTGTACTTCGTGTTGATGGGGCGGCTCAGCCCGCTCGATGGTGTCGGTCCCAAGGAGATCGGCCTGCACAAGCTCATGGAGCGCGCCACGGATGGCACCGTTCAGGAGGTGATCCTGGCCACCAACTTCAATGCCGAGGGCGAGGCCACGGCCCATGTGATCAGCGAAGCGCTGAAGAGCCGTGGGTTGCATGTCACGCGGCTTGCACGCGGGGTGCCCGTGGGCAGCGAGCTGGAATATGTGGACCTGGGCACCATTGCGCATGCACTGGTGGACCGCCGGTGACAGCGCCGCACCCCGGCGCCCACTAGAATACTCACAATTTAATAGCTGCTCGCGCTTATCCAGCAGGCGGTAGCGGCCAAAAAGAGTCTAAAAATATGAATACCACCATGCATGTTGCCCGGTTTACCGCAGCTTATTGGTGCGTGCTGATTGCCGCACTGCTGCCCATGGGCTGCGCCTGGCTGGCCAAAAGTGGCAGCCTGGGCAGGTCGCGCAAAGACGGCGGTTTTGACAACCACGACCCGCGCGCCTGGATGGCCCGGCAGACCGACTGGCGGGCACGGGCCAACGCGGCCCAGGCCAACAGTTTTGAGGCCCTGCCGTTTTTTATCGGTGCAGTGATCATTGCCCACCTGCTGGGCGCCGGGCAGACGCTGCTCGACATGCTGGCGCTGCTGTTTGTGTTGCTGCGCATCTTCTACGTGATGATGTACGTTGCGGACATGCCCACGGCCCGCAGTGCCGTGTGGGCGGCGGGCTTCCTGGTCAACGTGGCGATCCTTTTCATCGGTTACCGCTGACCCCGGCGTGGGTCCGGGCGGGCCGATGCACTCAAGGGGTGCATCGCTTGCAATGGCCCCTTTACATCATTTTTTGCTTACGTAGAAACCCGCAGGGAATCTCCCTGATGCGGTCTGTCCCCCTCTGGGGCACGATTGTTGCAATGCAGCATTGTCTTTTCGCCTGACTCCATGTCCCAGTCTCTGATCACCCGCCGTGCTTTTGGCACCGTGTCCGCCCTGTCGGCGGCTGCGGTGTGTGCGCCTGCGCTGGTGCGGGCACAGGCCGATGGCGCCGCGCTGGGGCGCGTCACCGTGGCCGTGGGCGGGCAAGGGGTGCTCTACCACCTGCCGCTGGCGCTGGCGGATGCACTGGGCTACTTCCGTGCCGAAGGCCTGGAGGTGGTGGTGCGCGATTTTGCGGCGGGCGCGCAGGCGCAGCAGGCCGTGCAGGATGGGGTGGCCGACGTCTGCTCAGGGGCCTTTGAGCATGTGCTGCGGGCGCAGGTGCGGGGCCAGGCCTACCGCTCGCTGGTGCTGCAGGGGCGTGCACCTCAGCTGGCCCTCGGGGTGTCGCTGCGCTCTGTGCCCGCCTACAAGGATTTGGGGGATCTGGCGGGGCGTCGCATCGGTGTGTCGTCCGTTGGCTCGTCCACCCATCTGGCGGCCAGCCTGATGCTGGTGCGTGCGGGCTTGTCGCCCCGGGATGTGGCGTTTGTGGGCGTGGGCTCGGGCACCAATGCGATGAATGCACTGCGCTCGGGCCAGGTGCATGCGCTGTGCCATGCCGATCCGATCATGACGCTGCTGGAGCAAAAGGCCGACACGCGGATCGTGGGCGACCTGCGTTCGCTCAAGGCCGCGCAGGAGCTGGTCGGAAGTGGCACCCTGCCAGCGGGCAGCCTGTATGCGCCCCTGGCCTTTGTGCAAAAGCAGCCTGCCCAGGCCCAGGCGCTGGTCAACGGCATCGTGCATGCGCTCAAGTGGCTGCAGACCGCCGCGCCAGCCGACCTGGTCAAGGCGGTGCCAGCCGCGTATCTGATGGGCGACCGTGGCCTGTACCTGGCCGCTTTTGGCCGCGTGCGGGAGACTTTCTCGCCCAACGGCCTCATGCCGGACGACGGCCCTGCTACCGCACTGCGCGTGTTGACGCGTGTGCAACCCGAGCTGGCCGAAACCAAGGTGGAACTGGCGCGCACCTACACCAACGACCTGGTGCGCAAGGCGCGCCAGAAGTACAGCGTTTGACCTTAGAACCTGTTCAAGATCTTTTCGGGGATCGCATTGGAGTGCAATCGGGAGGAGTGGACGCGCCGGATGCGCCGCATGGGTTCATGCCCATGCAAGCAGCCGGGGCTTCCAATCGCCCGATTTCACTCCAACCCTTCGGGCAAGTGCCTTGCCGGGCGGTCTGCGGCGTTGCGGCGCTTGCCAATAGCCGAGCTATTGGCTGCGCACCGCGCCTAGCACCCCATCCCGGCAAGGGACTTGTGCGACCCCGAAAAGATCTTGAACAGGTTCTTAGAACCCCGCGCTTCTGGCCGCCATGCTGCGGTCTGCGAAATGGCGCTTTTACCGGGGGGAGTCGCCCGAAACTGGGGCAGGTTTGGACTACAGTGCGGGGGCGGTTGCCAAGGTGCAATCACAGGCACAACCCAAGGTAGTTGCTGCCAGTTCGCCTGGCGGTTTGGCCCCTCACCCCTTCATTGATTTTTCCAAGGACTGTCCCATGTCGCTGAGCCTCAGCATCGGCCCGCTTGTTTCCCTGATTGCAGGCATCCTCATCCTGGTGATGCCGCGCCTGCTCAGCACCATCGTGGCGCTGTACCTCATCATCATGGGCATCCTGGGGTTGCTGGGGATGCACACGCTCCGGTTCTGATCTTCTTCCGCCAAGGGCGGCGGCCCGTGCCGTCCGGGGTCGCCTGGGGCATCAGCGACGCTTGACCTTGGAGGGCGTGCCACCCTTGCGGGCCGGAGGGGCGGCTGAGCGCTTGTTGCTGCTGCCTGCCCGGGCATTGGCTTGGGCCTGCCGCACAGGCAGGTACACCACCACCTGCTGCCCCACCTTGAAGGCGGCGTTGGCGCGCACGTCGTTCCAGTCGGCCACATTGGCGGCAGTGAGCTTGTAGCGCCGCGCAATGCTGGCCACGGTTTCGCCCTTGCCAGCGCGCACCGTGGTGCGGCGGGTGACGATTTCGGGGGTCAGGGCCACCTGTCCGTTGTCCGCAAGGTGGGAAGACACATCCTGCCTTGTGGTGTTGGCGCGCGGCACCATCAGTGCCGAGCCCGCCTTGATCAGCATGCGCGGCGGGATGTTGTTCATGGTGCGCAGGTCGGCCTCGCTCATGCCGGCGCGCTGTGCGGCCTCGGCCACGCTCATGGTGGTGGGCACCGACCACACGGTCCAGCTGGCGTACTGCCCCTCGCGGCGGGCTTCGAGGTTGCGCTGGAAGACCTTGGCGTTGTCCCAGGGCAGCAGGATCTGGGGCGTGCCCGCCGCCAGGATCACGGGGCGCTTGTAGGAGGGGTTCAGCGCGCGGAAGTCTTCCTCGCGGATGCCTGCGAGCTGGGCCACCAGGGCCACGTCGATGTCGTGCGTGATGTCCACCGTCTGGAAGTACGGGTGGTTCTCGATGAGTGGCAGCTCGGTGCGGAAGGCATCGGGGTTGGCCACGATGTTCTTCACGGCCTGCAGCTTGGGCACATACATGCGGGTCTCGGCCGGCATGTTGAGGTCGGTGTAGCTGGTACCCAGGCCTTGCTTCTGGTTGCGGGCGATGGCCCGCCCCACGCTGCCCTCGCCCCAGTTGTAGGCGGCCAGGGCCAGGTGCCAGTCGCCAAACATGCCGTGGAGTTTTTGCAAATAATCGAGTGCGGCGCGCGTGGACGCGAGCACATCGCGGCGGTCGTCGCGAAAAGCGTTCTGCTTGAGGTCGAAATAGTTGCCTGTGGCGGGCATGAACTGCCACATGCCCGCCGCCTTGGCGCTGGACACGGCCTGGGGGTTGAACGCGCTTTCGATATAGGGCAGCAGCGCCAGCTCGGTGGGCATGCCCCGGCGCTCCAGCTCTTCGACAATGTGGAACAGGTACTTGCTGGAGCGCTCGGTCATGCGCTGCATGTAGTCGGGCCGGGTGGCGTACCACTGCTCGCGGTCCTGCACCAGTTCGTGCTGCAGGTCAGGCATGGCAAAGCCGCGCCGGATGCGGTCCCACAAGTCGGCCGGGGCCGACAGCGAAGCCACCTCGCCGCTGCTGGCTTGGGCGGCCGTGATGGGCTTGAGCGGCCCGTTGGGGATCTGGGGGGTATGGGAGGAAGAGCGTGCAGTGCTGGGGATGGCTTTGGTGTCGTTGCCCGCCTGGTCGGGCGAGGGGCCCCCGGTGGTGGCGCAGCCCGTGAGCCAGAGCAGGCCCGCCAGGCAGGCGATGTGCAGAATTTTCATCGGAATTCGTTCTTCCATTGACGCAGTGCGGCCAGCACCGCCACAGCGTCGTTTTCAGGCACCTGCGCATCGTGGTCCCGGGCGGCCTGGGCCACCGTGGGTTGCCTGACGCGCAGGAAAGGGTTGATGTCTCGCTCCAGGTCCATGCGGGACGGCAGCGTGGGTTGGAGCTGCGCCCGCAGGGCCTCGCATTGGCTGCTGTAGTGGAGCAGGGCGGCGTTGCCAGGTTCCACGGCCCGCGCAAATTTCAGGTTGGAGAGGGTGTACTCGTGGGTGCAGCACACGCGGGTGTTGCCAGGCAAGGCGGCCAGCTGGTCCAGCGAGTTCAGCATCTGCGCGGGCGTTCCCTCGAACAGCCGGCCACAGCCGCCTGAGAACAGGGTGTCGCCGCAGAACAGCAGCGGTGCACCATCCATGGCCTCGCAGTAGTAGGCGATGTGGCCCGCAGTGTGGCCGGGCACATCGATCACTGTGAAGCGCAGGCCCAGCGCATCGGCCCCTTCCACCACATCGCCGTGCGCCAGGCGGGCCAGGGGCTCGGGAATGCGCTCGCGCGCCGGGCCGTAGACCCGTGCGCCGGTGGCCTCGCGCAAGCTATCCACACCGCCGACATGATCGGCATGGTGGTGCGTGACTAGAATGGCCTGCAAGCCTAGGCCCAGTGTGTCCAGGGCCTGCACCACGGGTGATGCGTCGCCCGGGTCCACAACGATCGCCTGGCGGCCGTCGTGCAGCATCCAGATGTAGTTGTCGGTAAAGGCGGGTAGCGGCAGCAAGTTCATGAGCGATCAAATTATAGGTTTGCACCACTGGTTCGATTCCCCGCCGGGCCGGTACCTGCTGGCGTGGGAGCAGGCGCGCTTTGACGAGGCCGTGGTGGACATTTTTGGTTACCACAGCCTGCAGCTGGGTATGCCACTGCTGGACGGCCTGCGCGCCAACCGCATGCCCTACCAGTGGCTGGCACTGGGGCAGGAGGGAGTGGGAGTGCCTCAGCCTATCGCCTCTGCGCCAGCGGGTGACGAGGGCGCAGCCCCTTTGCGGCAGCACACCGTGGACCTGCTCGCCGAGTCTGTGGCCCTGCCGTTTGCCGATGCGAGCCTGGACCTCATCGTGTTGCCCCACACCCTGGAGCTGAGTATCGACCCCCATGCCACGCTGCGCGAAGTGGAGCGGGTGCTGATGCCCGAGGGGCGCGTGGTCATCAGCGGGCTCAACCCCACGAGTCTGTGGGGCCTGCGCCAGCGGCGGGCGCGGCTGTACCAGCGCATGGGGCGCGGCACCTTGTATCTGCCCGATGTGGGCGAATTCATTGGCTACCGGCGCCTGCGGGACTGGCTCAGGCTTTTGAGCTTCGAGGTCGAATCGGCCCGTTTTGGCTGTTATCGTCCCGCAGTGCGCAGTGCCCAGTGGCTGGAGCGCTTTGGCTGGATGGACCCCCTGGGGGAGCGCTGGTGGCCCATCCTGGGCGCGGCCTATTTCCTGGTGGCGGTCAAGCGGGTGCATGGCATGCGCCTCCTGGAGCCCGCCTGGCGCAACCAGCGCCAGCGGTCTGCCGCCACGGTGCCTGTGGCCAACCGGGCGGGCGGCCGGGTGCCCGCCGCCCATGCGTCCCCGCTCCGGCGCGACCAAACATAGATAGACAATCCCCACCGGCCGCCACGGGGCCCCTTGACCGGGCCCTGGCGGCCATGACTGAACTACGAGAGCAGGAACACAGTTTGAACCAGGTAGAGATATACACAGATGGCGCCTGCAAAGGCAACCCGGGCCCCGGCGGATGGGGCGTGTTGCTGCGCGCCGGGCAGGTCGAGAAGGAGTTGTTCGGCGGCGAGCTGGGCACCACCAACAACCGCATGGAGCTGCTGGCCGTGATCGAGGCGCTGTCGGCCCTCAAGCGCCCCTGCGCGGTGACGCTGTTCCTGGACAGCGAATATGTGCGCAAGGGCATCACCGAGTGGATCCATGGCTGGAAGGCCAAGGGCTGGCGCACCGCGTCCAAACAGCCGGTCAAGAACGTCGAGCTGTGGCAGCGGCTGGATGCATTGGTGAGCACCGGCGGCCACCGCATCGAGTGGCGCTGGGTGAAGGGGCATTCCGGTGATCCGGGTAACGAGCGCGCCGATGCGCTGGCCAACCGGGGCGTGGACAAGGCCCTGGGGCGCGGATGACCTGCGGATGACCTCGGCGCGGGGTCCGTGCCTCGGATGAGTGCACAGGCGCAGCCACCAGCCCCTTCGGGGGCTTTTTTGTTTTTGGGCGTGTAAAGCCTGCGTAAAACCGCCGCAATTGACCTTGGGGTCTTGCCAAAGTTTGCTGCAGCACAAGACACGCACTGATACATTGTTTGATTGCATTCCCCACACCACCTGGTTTCACTGACCCATGGCGTCCAAGAACAAATACATCGTTTTCGCTGTCATCGGCATTGCCGCCGCCTCGGGTGCCGTCTGGTGGCTCCAGAAACCTGCCCAGTCTGCACGCACTGATGCGTCTGCGGCTGCAGGCGGTGGGGGGGCGCCTGCGGGTGGTGCTGCGCGGGGTGCCAGCGCCGCAGGTGGCGCCGGTGGTGCGGGCCGCCCCGTGGCGGTAGAGGCCGTGGCCGTGCGGCAGATGGCCCTGCGCGACGATGCCGAGGCCGTGGGCAGCCTGCGGTCGCGCCAGAGCGTGATGCTGCGGCCCGAGGTGGGCGGGCGCATCACGCAGCTCAACTTCCGCGACGGCCAGCGTGTACGGCGCGGGCAGGTGCTGGTGCAGTTTGACGACCAGCTGCCCCGGGCGCAGATCCAGCAAAGCCAGGCCGAGCTGTCCATCGCCCAGGCCAACCACAAGCGCAACCAGGAACTGGTGGCCCAGGGCTTCATCAGCCAGCGGTCGGTAGATGAAAGTGCGGCCAACATGGAGGTGGCGCAGGCCAAGCTGGCCCTGGCGCAGGCCACTGCCCAGCGCCTCAAGATCGTGGCCCCCTTCGATGGCATTGCGGGCATCCGGGGTGTGAACGTGGGCGATTACCTCAAGGACGGCGCCGACATCGTCAACATCGAAGACCTGGACGCGGTGTACGTGGACTTCCGCCTGCCCGAGCGCCTGCAGAGCAAGGCGCGCACCGGCCAGACCGCCCAGGTGGCGTTTGATGCGCTGCCCGGCGTGCGCTACGCCGCCGTGGTGCAGGCCATCAGCCCGCAGATCGACGCCGACGGCCGGGCCATTGCGGTGCGCGGCTGCATCGACAACCGCCGGCTGCAGCTGCGCCCGGGCATGTTTGCCCGCGTGACGGCCGTGTTTGCTGAGCGCAGCGATGCGCATGTGGTGCCTGAAGAAGCCATCGTGCCCGAAGGCAACAGCCCCTATGTGCTGAAGATTGTGGAGGGCAAGGAGCCCGGCACCCGCGTGACCCGCCGCACCCCCGTGCAACTGGGCGCCCGCGCCCCGGGCCTGGTGGAGGTGGTGGAGGGGTTGAACGCCGGAGACCTGGTGGTCACCGCCGGTCAGCAGCGCATCCGCAAGGACGGCACCGAGGTGCGCGTGGTGGAACTGGGCAAGCAGGGCTCTGGGGCTGCACCCTCCGCTGCGCGCCCGGCCTCCGGCTCACGTGGGGGAAATGCGGCGGGCGTGGCCGATGCGCCAGCGCCTGGCGCATCGGGTGCGGCTGCTGTGGCCATGGCGCCAGCAGCCCCTGCGGTACCTGCGGTACCTGCGGCGCCCGCTGCAGCCCCTGCCAGTGCGCTCGTGGCCCCGCTGCCGGGGCCCAATCCGTGCCAGGTGGCGGCCAACCCCAGCCAGCCAACCCCAGCCAGCAAGCGGTCTCCCGCCTGAGGGCCGGTTGCTGCCTGGTCACCGCTCTTTTCTGACGCCCCTGGACTGCCATGCAACTCGCTGAAATCTCCATCCGTCGGCCGGTGTTTGCCACCGTGCTGTCGCTGCTGGTGCTGCTGATTGGTGCGGTGAGCTTCACGCGCCTGTCGGTGCGCGAATACCCCAAGATCGACGAACCCGTGGTCACCGTCAGCGTGCGCTATGCGGGAGCCTCCGCCGAGGTGATCGAATCGCAGGTCACCAAGCCGCTCGAAGACTCGATTGCCGGCATCGATGCGGTGGATGTGATCACCTCCATCAGCCGCGCCGAACAAAGCCAGATCAGCGTGCGCTTTCGCCTGGAGAAGGACGCCGACAACGCTGCCGCCGAGGTGCGCGACCGCACGGCACGTGTGCGCAATCGCTTGCCGACGGCTGTGGACGAACCGGTGATCGCCAAGGTCGAGGCCGATGCCTCGCCCGTGATGTGGCTGGCCTTCAGCAGTGACACGCGCAGCCCGCTGGAGATCAACGACCTCATCAACCGCATCGTCAAGCCGCGCCTGCAAACCGTGACTGGCGTGGCCGACGTGCCCATCTATGGCGAGCGCAAGTACGCCATGCGCGTGTGGCTGGACCCGGAGCGTCTGGCCGGCTACCGCCTGACCACGCAGGATGTGGAAGACGCCATCCGCCGCAACAACCTGGAGCTGCCGGCAGGCCGCATCGAATCCCAGCAGCGTGAGTTCAGCGTCACCTCCCAGACCGACCTCAAAACGCCTGCGCAGTTCTCCAGCATCGTGATCCGCACGGTCAACGGTTTTCCTGTGCGTATCCAGGACGTGGCACGGGTGGAAGAGGGCGCGGCCAGCGACCGCAGCCGCGTGCGCCTGAACGGCCGCGATGCCATCTCGGTGGGTGTGATCCGCCAGGCCACGGCCAACCCGCTGGAGCTGTCGCAAGGCGTGCGCGCCATGCTGCCCCTGCTCAAGGCCGACCTGCCTGCGGACATCGGCATCGATGTCGCCAACGACAACTCCCTGTTCATCGACCGCTCCATCAAAAGCGTCTACACCACCATCGCCGAGGCTGTGGTGCTGGTGGCCCTGGTGATCTTTGTGTTCCTGCGCACCTTCCGCGCGTCCATCATTCCCATCGTCACCATCCCGGTGAGTCTGGTGGGCAGCTTTGCGCTGATGTCGCTGGCGGGGTTCTCGATCAACACGCTGACGCTGCTGGCGCTGGTGCTGGCGATCGGCCTGGTGGTGGACGACGCCATCGTGATGCTGGAGAACATCTACCGCCACATCGAAGAAGGGCTTGACCCGTTCTCCGCCGCCATCAAGGGCGCACGCGAGATCGGCTTTGCCATCGTGGCGATGACGCTCACGCTGGTGGCCGTGTACGCACCGCTGGCCTTCACGCCGGGCCGCACGGGGCGTTTGTTTGTGGAGTTTGCTCTGGCGCTGGCCGGGGCGGTGGTGGTGTCGGGTTTTGTGGCGCTCACGCTCTCGCCCATGATGTGTTCGCTGCTGCTCAAGCACAACCCCAAGCCCAACTGGTTCGACCGCTCGATGGAGCGCTGGCTCACCGCGCTGTCGGACGCCTATGGCCGCCTGCTGCGCTGGATCGTCACGGCGCGCTGGGGCGGCAAGGCGGCGACGGGTGGTGGCGTGCGGGGCGTGCGTGGTGCCATCTTCCAGGCCCGCTGGATTGTGGTGGGCGTCATGGCCCTGAGCGGGCTGGCGCTGGCGCTGGTGTTCCCCACCATGCGGCAGGAGCTGTCGCCGCTGGAGGACCGGGGCACCATCTTGGCCAGCGTCACCGCACCCGACGGCGCCACGCTGGACTACACCAACCGCTACGCCCTGGAGCTGGAAAAGATCGGCACCACCTACCCCGAGTTCGACCGCGTGTTTGCCAACATCGGCAACCCCACGGTGGCGCAGGGCAGCGTGATCTACCGCACGGTGGACTGGGAAAGCCGCAACCGCACCACGCTTGACCTGGCCAAGGAACTGCAGCCCAAGGTGGCCGGCCTGCCGGGCGTGAACGCCTTCCTCATCACGCCTCCATCCCTCGGCCAAGGCTTTCGCTCGCGGCCGCTCACCTACGTGATCCAGACCTCGGACAGCTACGAGAACCTCAGCAAGGTGGTGGCCGCCTTCATGGCCGAGATTGCGCAAAACCCCGGCATCGTGGGCCCCGACGTGGACCTGCGCCTGAACAAGCCCGAACTTCGCATTGAGGTCAACCGCGAGCGCGCCGCCGACCTGGGCGTGAGCGTGGAAGTGGTGGCCAAGGCCATCGAGACCATGCTGGGCGGCCGCACCGTGACGCGCTACAAGCGCGACGCCGAGCAGTACGACGTGATCGTGCAGACTGAGGCGCGGGGCCGTACCACCCCCGAGAACATCGACACCATCTATGTGCGTGGCCGCAACGAGGCGATGATCCCGCTGTCCAGCCTGGTCAACGTGCGCGAGAGCGTGAGCCCGCGCGAGCTGAACCACTTCGGCCAGCGCCGCTCGGCCACCATCACGGCCAACCTGTCGTCCGACTACTCGCTGGGCCAGGCCATCACCTTCATGAACGAGACGGCCTCCAAGGTGCTCAAGCCAGGCTACACCACCGACCTGAATGACACCTCGCGCGAGTTCAAGAACTCGCAGGGCGCTCTGGGCGTGGTGTTTGTGCTGGCGCTGGTGTTCATCTTCCTGGTGCTGGCCGCGCAGTTCGAAAGCTTCATCGACCCGCTGGTGATCATGGTGTCGGTGCCACTGTCGATGATCGGCGCGCTGCTGGCGCTCAAGTGGAGCGGCGGCTCGCTCAACGTGTATTCGCAGATCGGCCTGATCACCCTGGTGGGGCTGATCACCAAACACGGCATTCTGATCGTGGAGTTCACCAACCAGCTGCGCGAAGAGGGCATGGAGATGGTGGACGCGCTGGTCAAGGCCTCGGCCCAGCGCCTGCGCCCCATTCTGATGACCACAGGCGCCATGGTGCTGGGCGCGATCCCGCTGGCCCTGGCGAAGGGCGCAGGCGCCGAGACGCGCATGCAGATTGGCTGGGTGATTGTGGGCGGCATGTCGCTGGGCACTCTGCTCACGATTTTTGTGGTGCCCACCATGTACACCCTATTTGCGCGCAAGGCCGTGCCGGGCGCCAGCACGGCGGTGGCGGCCGAGGAGCCTGAGCATCCACTGCACCCGCACGACTATGTGGCCAAGTAGCCCCGGGCCTGGTGCACAGGCTTCTGTGCACGGCGAATAAAAAGAAGCCCCGCCGGGGCTTCTTTTTATTGGTGCTTCAGGGCTGCGCCACAGTGGATTGCACGGCGTCTGATATGTCCTGCAGCGCCTGTGGCCGCACAAGCCGAGCCACTTCCTTACCGTCCTTGAGGAACACCAGCGTGGGCCAGAGCTTCACGCCAAACGTGCGGCCCAGTCTCTGGCCCGGGCCATCTTCCACCTTGATGTGCGAGAGGGCTGTTTGGTCCTGCAGGGCCTGCTCGATCAGGGGCTGCGCACGCTGGCAGTGGCCGCACCAAGGGGTGCCAAACTCGACCACGGTGGCACCGGCCAGGCGGGGTCCACGTCGTCGCGGGTAGGGGGTTGTGCAAGGTGCTGAGCGGCGTAGGGCATAGGTGCGTAGATTTCTGCAGAAATGCGTAGATGGCCATTGTGCGGCGCTTCACCCGCTCGGCATGCAACTGGCGCGTCCCCAGCCAGGGGCGCCGAGCAAGGGCCGCCCCGCAGCGAGGGCGTCGCCCCCCTCTGGGGGAAGGCGCGAAGCGACGCAGGGGGGGTTAAATGACTCCGTCAAACACCATCACATCCACCATATCACCCACCGCCACATTGCCCTGTCCATGGTGCAACACGATGAGCCCATTGGCCTGCACCATGGAGCTGAGCACGCCCGAGCCCTGGTTGCCGGTAGTGCAAACCTGCAGCGTGCCGTCCTGTGCGGTGGTCACGGTACCGCGCTGGTATTCGGTGCGCCCAGGCTTCTTGCGCATCGCTTCGGTGCTGACGGCGCGCAGCAGCGGCGGGGCCGTGCGGGTGCTGCCCATCATGCGCAGCAGGGCGGGGCGTACAAAGGCCAGAAAGGTCACCATCACCGCCACCGGGTTGCCGGGCAGGCCAAAAAGCACGGCGCCAGCACTGGAGTGTGGATTGCTATTGTTTTGATGGCTATCGGGGCTTGATGGTTGCGCGGTGGAGACTTTTTTTTCTTCAAATCCAGCGGCGGCGATGCGCCCCACGGCCATGGGGCGGCCCGGGCGCATGGCGATGCGCCAGAAGGCCACGTCGCCCAGCTTCTTCATCATGGTGCGGGTGTGGTCGGCCTCGCCCACACTCACGCCGCCGCTGGTGATGATGGCGTCGGCCTGCTGCGCCGCCTGGCGGAAGGCGGCTTCGAGCAGCGCGGGCTCGTCGCGCACCACGCCCAGGTCGATCACCTCCACGCCCAGGCGCGTGAGCAGGCCGAACACGGTGTAGCGGTTGCTGTCGTACACGGCGCCCTCGCGGGGCGTCTCGCCCAGGCTCAGGATTTCGTCGCCGGTCGAGAAATACGCCACGCGCAGGCGGCGCACCACCGTCACCGTGGGCAGGCCCAGGCTGGCCACCAGGCCCAGCGCGGCGGGCGTCAGCAGTTCGCCACGCGCCAGGGCCACGCCGCCCTCCATCAGGTCTTCGCCCTTGAAGCGGCGGTTGTCGCCCAACTGCAGCACATCGGCGGCGATGGTGATGTGTTCGGCGCCGTCCGAGGTGGTGAACTCTTGCGGCACCACGGTGTCGAGACCCGTGGGCATGATGGCACCGGTCATGATCTTCACGCACTCGCCCGCCGCCACGGTGCCCGCCCAGGCCTTGCCGGCCAGCGCCGTGCCCACCACGCGCAGCGTGAGGGGCTGGCCCTTGGCCAGTTGGGTGCCCGCAAAGGCATAACCGTCCATGGCCGAGTTGTCGTGTGGAGGCACGCTGATGGGCGAGACCACGTCGCGGGCCAGCACGCGGCCCAGGGCGCTGAAAAGAGGCAGTTCCTCGGTGGCGGTGACGGGCTCGACCAGGCGATCCAGGAACGCGTTGACGTCGGCGGCTTTCAGGGCCTGGGGGTCGTAGCCCTGCAGTTCAGCGGCGATCTGGGCAATGGTCTTCATGGGGTCAACAACAGTCAGATATGTCGCGCAGCAAGTGTGGCGTTACTTGGAGCGGCAGGCAGGAAAAGGGTCGGGGGTGAGCACAAGCAGCATGTGCAGCTTGTCATAGGCAACGTTGTCCACCACCACGGCACGCGGCAGCAGGCCCCAGGCGCTGAAGCCTGCCTGCTCATACAGCCGCACCACATGGGTGTTGGATGCCGTGACGGTCAGCACCAGCTGCGTGAGGCCCGGTACGTTGCGCGCGGCCTGCACGCAGGCGGCCACCAGTTGCTGGCCGATGCCCCGGCGCTGTGCGGTGGGCGCCACCATCATGCCCACCACGGTGGCGCAGTGGCGTTGCTTGGCGCGCTGCTCGCGCTCGCAGCCCACGCAGCCCAGCAACTGGCCTGCAGCATTGAACGCCCCCAGAAAGAACACGCCCGACTCCAGCGGGCCAAAACGCACCGCATATTCCTTGGCCGGGCGGCCTACCGACGCGGCGTAGTCCGAGGTGAACGCATCCGGTGCGGTGCGCAGCGCCTCGTCGCGCAGGGCCTTGTAGGCCACGGCATCGGCGGCGACCAGGGGTCGGATGTGGACGGCGTAGGCGGCAGCCGCAGCGGCAGCAAAGGCGGTGGCGGGCGGCAGGGGCGCGGTCATGGTGGGGTGGTCGTCTCGGGTCGGGGCCGCTCAGGTCGATGATGGGCTGGCGCTTTCCAGCGCATGCAGCTCGGCCAGGGTGTTGGCGTTGAAGAACGCCTGTGGATCATCGCCCGGCTGCTCAAACGGCACGATGGCGCAGCGGTGCTGGCCCGTCCAGGCGTCAATCTTGCGGCCACCGGCCTGGGTGAATGCGACCAGGCTTTCTAGCAGCTCCACACGCAGCAGGCAAAACACGGGCTGGGGGCGCACCTGGATGTGGCCCTGGCCGTCGCCCTCAGGGGCAGCGGCCATGGCGATCTCGGCGCCTTGCGCTTCAGCCGCTGCGGCCAGGCGCTGGGCCAGGTCCAGCGGGAAGAGGGGGGTGTCGCAGGGCACCGTCAGCAGCCACTGGGTTTCGCAACGTTCCAGCCCGGTCAGAAAACCGGCCAGCGGGCCCGCATAGTCGGCCAGCACATCGGGCCACACGGGCGCACCAAACGCCTCGTAGGCGGCCAGGTTGCGGTTGGCATTGACCATCACGTTGCCGGTCTGCATCTGCAGCCGCATCAGCGTATGCAGCGCCAGCGGCAGGCCGCGAAAGTTCTGCAGGCCTTTGTCGACCCCGCCCATGCGGGAGCCGCGGCCACCGGCGAGGACCAGGCCGGTGATGTCTTGGGTTTCAATCATTCTTTCAATCGTTATCCGCCGATATAGCTCATCTCCACCCGCCGAGCGCCCTGTCCAGTGTCCGCCGGCAGGCTGCTGCGCAATTCGGAGTAGCGGTCGCTGCGTTGCTGCCAGATGGGCGCGATGGCCGAGGCAATGGCTTCGTCGCTGGCACCGCCGCGCAGCAGGGTGCGCAGGTCATAGCCCTGGGTGGCAAACAGGCAGAGGTACAGCTTGCCCTCGGTGGAGAGGCGGGCGCGGTTGCAGTCGTGGCAGAAGGCCTGGGTCACGCTGCTGATCACGCCCACTTCGCCCAGAGTGGGGTCGTACTGGTCTTGAGCATTGGCATAACCCCAGCGCTCGGCGGTCTCGCCGGGGCTGCTCGGGTCGAGCTGCACCAGGGGCAGCTCCGCGCGCAGGCGCTCGATGAGTTCGGCCGAGGGCAGCACCTCGTCCATGCGCCAGCCGTTGGTGGCGCCCACGTCCATGTATTCGATGAAACGCAGCGTGGTGCCCGTGCCGCGAAAGTGCCGCGCCATGGGCAAGATTTCGTGGTCGTTGGTGCCACGCTTGACCACCATGTTCACCTTGATCTGCGACAGGCCTGCCGCGTGCGCTGCCTCGATACCCGCCAGCACGTCGGCCACCGGAAAGTCCACGTCGTTCATGCGGCGGAAGACCGCGTCATCCAGGCCGTCCAGGCTCACGGTCACACGGTTCAGGCCCGCGTCCTTGAGCGCCCGGGCCTTACGGGCCAGCAGCGATCCGTTGGTGGTCAGGGTCAGGTCGGGGGGCAGGCCGTCCACTGTGCGCAATTGGGCCAGTTGGGCCACCAGCGCTTCGAGGTTCTTGCGCAGCAGCGGCTCACCGCCCGTAAGGCGGATCTTGCGCACGCCATGGGCCAGGAAGAGCTTTGCCAGCCGCGTGATTTCTTCAAAGCTCAGCAACGCGCCATGGGGCAGGTAGGGGTAGTCCTTGTCGAAGACTTCCTTGGGCATGCAGTAGTTGCAGCGGAAGTTGCAGCGGTCTGTGACGCTGATGCGCAAGTCGCGCAGCGGGCGGCCCAGCGTGTCGGTGAGTTGGCCGGTGGGGGCCACGGGGTGCGTGGGCACCCGCGCCGCCAGAGCGGCGATGCGTTGGTCCACCAGAGGAATCACACGTTCGGCCATGGCGTGATTTTGCCGCATGGGCCCCGCCAAAGGGGCCAAGCCCCTGAACGCGGAGTTGATCGCGGTCAAGTTTTGCCCCGGGGCGGCGGCGTTGCGTGCCTTTGACATGGCGCAGGGCGCACGAGATGTTGCGTTGCAACAATCCATCTATCCGATTTCAAGGGGATTTCCATGTTGACGCGCGAATGTGTAGCCGATGCCATGCCTTGCCAGCGCCGGGCGGCTGTCCAGTGGGTAGCGGCGGGCTTGTTGCTGCCCACCTGGGCCACATGGGCGACAGGGGCCCAGGCGCAGATGGGATTGTCGGGCGCCATCAACTACGCGGGCTGGTTCCGCGCGCTGTCGCAGCGCATGGCCAAGGCCTATTGCCAGCAGTACCTGCAGGTGCTGCCCGGTGCGGCTGTGGATGTGCTGGGGCTGGCGCGCAAGATGGTGCAGTCGGGCAGCGGTGAGCTGGCCCGGGGTATGCAGACCGGGCGCTGGCCCGCCGATGTCGGGCGCCAGCTCGAAGAGGTGCAAAAGCAGTTTGCGCTGCTGAACCAGCTCACCGCCACGCAGCCCACCCAGACTGCGCTGGTGGTGGCCGCCTCCGACCAGGCCGACCGCACGCTGCTGATTGCCCAGACGGTGACCGAATCCATCGAGAAGCTGGCACATGCGCCCAGTGCACGGCTGGTGAACCTGGCCGGCCGCCAGCGCATGCTGTCGCAGCGCCTGGCCAAGAACTACTTCTTGAACGCGGCCAAGGTGGAATCCAAGGTGGTTCAGGCGCAGCTCGTGTCAGACGCCGCCGACTTCCGCCTGGCGCTGCAGGCGCTCAAGGCCGCGCCGGTGTCCACGCCCGCCATCCGCAACGAGCTGGAGCTGGCCGACTCGCAGTGGCTGTTTTTTGAATCGGCCCTGCGCCGCGCGGCCGATGATGCGGGGCTCCACACGGTTGCGACCACCAGCGAACGCCTGCTGGGTGTGATGGACAAGCTCACCAACCTGTACGAAGTCGCCTTGCGGGAAGTGCTGGGCTGAGAGGTCTACACGCAGCGCCCGCCATCCACCTCGATGCACACGCCGCTGATGAACGAAGCCTCTTCGCTCGCCAGGTACAGCGCGGCGTTCGCCACGTCCAGCGCGGTGGAGAAGCGGCCCAGCGGGATGGTGGCCAGGAACTTGGCGCGGCGCGCATCGTCCACCGGGCCGCCCGCAAACTCGGCGGCCAAGCCCGTGTCGGGGTTGAACACGGGGTTGATGCAGTTCACGCGGATGTTGTCGGGGCCCAGCTCGGCCGCCATGGACTTGCTGGTGATGATGACGGCGCCCTTGGAGCCGTTGTACCAGGTCAGGCCCGGGCGTGGGCGCAGTCCGGCGGTGGAGGCGATGTTGATGATGCTGCCGCCACCGGCCTGGCGCAGCGCGGGCACGGCGTGGATGGCGCTCAGGTAGATGCTCTTCATGTTGATGGCATAGACCTTGTCGAACTCCTCCTCGCTCACTTCGAGCATGGGGCGGTTGCGGTGCGTCCAGCCCGCGTTGTTCACCACCACGTCCAGGCGGCCGTACAGGCGCACGGCCTCATCGACCATGGCCTTGACCTGGGCAGAGTTCGTCACGTCGGCTTTGAAGAAGGCGGCGGTGCCGCCTGCGGCGGTGATCTCGGCCACCACGCGCTGGCCGCCCGCCTCGTTGATGTCGTTCACGATGACCTTGCCACCTTCAGCGGCCAGGCGCTTGGCAATGCCTTCGCCAATGCCGTTGCCGGCGCCGGTGACGATGATGGATTTGTTCAACACGCGCATGGAAAAGGTCTCCTTGGGATACTCAAAAAAGATAGCTGCTGAGGCTTGCCTGTCAGGCGGGAGGGGCTAATTTGGTTGAAGCTTCAGGGGCTGGGGCGGGGCTGGCGGCCAGGGGCGGCGCAGGCACGCGGCCATAAAACTGCGGGAAGTATTCCTTCACGCCGTTGCCATTGAAGTCCCACCCTGTGCACTGGCCCAGGTGGCGGGGGGGCTCGTCGGGGTGGCTGGACGAAAACACGGCCGGCACCGACTGGAAGGCGGCGGTGGCCAGGTTGAACAGCAGCTCGCGCAGGTGTGTGCAACTGGCCACGCCGCCCAGGTGTTTCTGGATGGCCTGGCGCCAGCCGCGCGCCATGCTGCAGCCCACCATCTGCTGCAGCGCGGCCTGGGCCTCAGTGCAACCCTGGAGCGGGTGCGAATCCATGGCCACATCGACGGCCTGCACCACCAGCTGGCGGTTGACCGTGACACGCAGCCACATGTGGTGGATGGCCTCGCCCGCGAGGCGCTGTTTGGTGGGATCGCGAAACGAGGTGGCGTCATAGGCCTTGCTGTCGTGCAGCTCACCCTCGATGTCCCACAGGCCATCGTCGCGTTCAAAGCCCTGGTAGTTCACCCGGCGGACATGCTTGAGGGTGCGGGGGGCGGGGGAGCTCAGGGGCATGCGCTTCTATCGTAGCTGGTAGCGAGTGACTGAAACTGGCGTGGCACTAAGCGAGTGCCGCCGCGCAAGGGCCGCCAAGCCGCGTATGCGGCGCTTGGCTTGCGTGCGCTGGCGGCGTCCCCCTGCAGGGGGAAGACGCGAAGCGGCTCAGGGGGTTACCCATATTTGATGGCCACCGTCTTCAAGGTGGTGAAGCCGTACAGCGCTTCGAAGCCCTTCTCGCGCCCGTAGCCGCTGGATTTCACACCGCCAAACGGCAGCTCCACACCGCCTGCGGCGCCATAGTTGTTGATGAACACCTGCCCACTGTGCACACGCTTGGCCATGCGAAACTGGCGCGCGCCGTCGCGCGTCCAGATGCCGGCGACCAGGCCGAACTGCGTGGCGTTGGCCAGCTCCACCGCATGGTCCTCGTCCTGAAAAGCCATGGCCGACAGCACGGGGCCGAAGACCTCTTCCTGCGCCAGTCGGTGCTGCACCGGTACGTCGCGCAGCAGGGTGGGGGCCTGGTAGTAGCCGGTCTCGGGGGCTTCGTCCACCACCACGCCCTGGGCCACCATGGGGATGCCCGCCACCTGCGCGTCCGACAGAAAATCCCACACACGCTGTTGCTGCGTCTGGCGGATCAGCGGGCCCACATCCAGGTCCATGGCGGCGGGGCCCACGCGCAGGGCCTCGAAGGCCTTGCCCAGGCGCTCCAGCAGGGGCTCGTAAATCAGTGAGTCGATCAGCACACGCGAACCGGCCGAGCAGGTCTGCCCCGCGTTCTGCACGATGGCGTTGATGACCACGGGGATCGCGGCATCGAGGTCAGCGTCGGCAAAGATGATCTGCGGGCTCTTGCCGCCCAGCTCCAGCGTCACGGGGCAGTGGCGCTCGGCGGCCACCTGCTGGATCAGCGTGCCGATCTTGGGGCTGCCGGTGAAGCTGATGTGGTCGATACCCGGGTGGCGCGCGAGTGCGTCGCCCACCTCGTGGCCGTAGCCGGTGACGATGTTGAGCGCCCCCGATGGGAAACCCACCTCGGCCGCGAGCTGCGCCACGCGGATCAGCGACAGGCAGGCGTCTTCCGCCGGCTTGACCACACACACATTCCCCGCCGCCAGCGCGCCGCCCACGCTGCGGCCGAAGATCTGCATGGGGTAGTTCCAGGGGATCACATGGCCTGTGACGCCATGCGGCTCGCGCCAGGTCAGCACGCTGTAGCCGTCGGGGTAGGGAATGGTCTCGCCGTGGAACTTGTCGCAGGCACCGGCATAGAACTCGAAGTAGCGCGCCAGTGCAATGGCATCGGCCCGCGCCTGCTTGGTGGGCTTGCCGCAGTCGCGCTGCTCCAGTGCCGTCAGCTCGTCCGCATGCTCCAGGATCTTGGCCGAGAGCTTTTGCAGCAGACGGCCGCGCTCCACCGGCGCCAGCTTCTGCCACACCGCGTTGTAGCACTGGCGGGCTGCATGCACCGCCGCGTCGATGTCGTCGGCGTTGCTGCGCTGGATCTCGTCGAAGGGCTGGCCATCCGACGGGTCGATCACGGGGATCGTGCGGCCCGAAGCGGACGGCACCGAGGCGTTGGCGATGTAGTTCAGTTGCATGACCGTGATTGTGCCCGGAAATGGAATGTGTGCTTAGTATTTGGGTAAAAAGTGCCGCTACCGCCCGACCATCAAGCGAATGCAGCTATTGTTTTAATAGTGATGTCAGTAACATGCCGCGCGCAGGGCCGCCAGGTCCAAGATTTCCACCTCGCCACGCTGCACACGCACCAGGTGGCGCGCTTCCAGGTCTTTGAGGATCTGGTTGGTGGTCTGGCGCGAGATGGCCAGCATCAGCGACAGCTGCTCCTGCGAGATGCCGATCACCCGGCGCGACTGGCCCTCGGCGTTCCACTGGCCGTAGCCCTCGGCCATCATCACCAGTCGGCGCGCCAGGCGCTGCGGAGCGGGCAGCAGGGCCAGTTCTTCGATGGCCACAAAGGCCGTGCGCAGCTTGTCGGTGAGCAGCAACGCCAGCGCATGCCAGTGCCCGGGGTGGGCCTGCAGCCAGGCCTGCAGCCGCTCGTGCGGCACCTGCACCAGCGTGCTGGCTTCGGCGGCATGGGCATCGTGCGTGCGGGCCGAGCCGTCGAACACCGAGATCTCGCCAAACCAGTGGGGCGGCTCCAGCCTTGTGAGCAGTGCCGAGCGCGCCTCGTGCGCCCGCCCGCCTGTGCCTGAGATGCTGATCGCGCCACGCACTACGGCATACAGCCCGCAGGGCGCATCGCCGCGCAAAAAAAGCACCTCGCCCGCCTGCAACTGGCGCACATGCGCCATGGCGATCAGCGGCTGGGCAAAGTCGGACGGCAGGTGGGCAAACCAGCGGCCGGACTGGAGGACGGGTAGATAGGCGGCGGGGTCGGTCATGCAGTCTGGAGCGGGCGTGGCGGCGGGGTGGGGATGGTCGGGCGGGCTGGGGGAACGGGTGGTGGGAGTGTGCCTTTTTGTCGTGTGCACGACAGACGCTGGCAAGGCCCCGGGGCGAGTATTGATGCTGCTCAAAACAACAGCCGGAGACACCCATGAAAACCCTGATCGACCATCTCTCCCAGTACGCCGACTACCACCGCGACCCCCGCAACATCCACACCCATTTTGTGGGCGTGCCGATGATCATGTTTGCGGTGGTGGTGCTGCTGTCGCGCCCCGCGTGGATGGTGGGCGATCTGCCGGTGACGCCAGCACTGTTTTGCGCACTTGCCAGCAGCATTTTCTACTTCCGCCTGGATGCGCGTTTTGGCCTGGCCATGGCCGCGCTGCTGGCCGCCATGCTGGCCGTGGCGCAGTGGCTGGCCGTGCAAAACATGGCCGTGTGGCTGGCTGCGGGCATTGGCCTGTTTGTGGTGGGCTGGGTGATCCAGTTTGTGGGCCACTACTACGAAGGCCGCAAGCCTGCGTTTGTGGACGATCTCATGGGCCTGCTGGTGGGGCCGTTGTTCGTGGTGGCCGAATGGGCCTTTGCCCTGGGCCTGCGCAAGGAAGTGCAGGCCGCCGTGGAGCAGCGCAGCGGCCCGGTGCGTCTGCGCACCGGCCAGGCGGCTGCATAAGCGCACGCTGCCTGCCTTCCTCCTCTCACCCTCTCTTCATCCTCCCCTTGTTGTCCGGGCGGACCTGTCCTGCCAGGCCCATGGCGCCTTTGCGTTGCCGTGGGCTCTGCCGTTTCTGCCGGTATTGAATGGAGCGCGGCCGCTGTGGCCGCGTGCATATTTCCATGAGTTTTGTCTCCATCCTGCCCACGCTGCTGTTCATTGCCCTGGGCCTGGTCATGTTTGGCCTGGGCCTGTCGCTCACGGTGGGCGACTTCACGCGCCTCTTGCAGCATCCGCGCGCCGTGGTGCTGGCTCTGGTGCTGCAGGTGCTGGTGCTGCCAGCGGCGTGCTACGCCCTCATCGTGCTGCTGGGCGTGGCACCGATCTATGCCGTGGGGCTGATGCTGCTGGCCGCCTCGCCCGGCGGGGTGTCGGCCAACCTGTTCAGCCATTTGTTCGGCGGCAACGTGGCCATGAACATCTCGCTCACGGCCATCAACACGGTGCTGTCGATCATCAGTTTGCCGCTCATCACCAACTGGGCCATCAACACCTTTGCGCACACCGGCCAGGTGGTGCCCCTGCAGTTTGGCAAGGTGGTGGAGGTGATCGTCATCGTGCTGGTGCCGGTGGTGCTGGGCATGGCGGTGCACCGCCGCGCGCCGTCGTTCAGCGCGCGCATGGAAAAGCCCATGAAGATCTTCAGCGCCGTGGTGCTGGCCGCCTTTGCGCTGATCGCGATTGCCAAGGAATGGTCGGCGCTGGTCGAGTCCTTCGCGGGCATCGGCCCGGCGGTGCTGCTGTTCAACGCGGTCAGCCTGGCATCGGGCTACTACCTCGCGCGTGCGGCGGGGCTGGACAAATCCATGGCCACGGCGATCAGCTTCGAGATCGGCATCCACAACTCCACGCTGGCGATCTTCATCGCGCTGTCGGTGCTGGACAACTTCCAGCTTGCGCTGCCGGCGGCCATCTATTCGGTCAGCATATACCTCATGGCCACGTTGTTTGGCACGCTGGTGCTGCGCCGCAAGGGCACGGCTGCGGCCGAGGCGGTGTGATGCGGCAGTGGTGGAAGAAGGCTCTGCTGTCCCTCGGGCTGTTGGTGCTCCTGGCGCTGGGCGCGCTGGTGTGGGCCTTGCAGCAGCACCCTTCGCTGCGGCCGTATGCCGACCTGCGCTGGAATGCACCTGCCAGTGGCGACGCGCTGCCACGGCCCAAGGTGATGTTTCTGGGTGTTTCTACGGTGCTGCTGGACGATGGCGAGACGGCGCTGATGACCGACGGCTTCTTCTCACGCCCCGGCAAGCTGCAGACTTTCCTGGGCAAGGTAGAGCCCGACATGGAGGCCATCACACAAGGCCTGCGGCGTGCTGGCTTGCCCAGCGAGACGGGGAAACTGGCGGCCGTGATCCCCGTGCATTCGCACTACGACCACGCCATGGATGCGCCCGAGGTGGTGCGCCGCACGGGGGCGCTGCTGCTGGGCTCCGAATCCACCGCCAACGTGGGGCGCGGCGCGGGCCTGGCCGAGTCGCAGATCCGGGTGGCAAAGCTCGGCGAGCCGCAGCGCTTCGGTCGATTCACGGTCACGCTGTACCCCAGCCGCCATGCGCCCACGGGCTTTACGGGCGGCGAGATCACCGCGCCGCTGCGCCCACCCGTGCGCGCCAGTGAGTACAAGGAAGGCCAGAGCTACGCGCTGCATGTGGCGCATGGCGGCCGCACGCTGCTCATTGTGGGCAGCGCGGGCTTCGAGCCCGGCGCCCTGCGCGGCGTGCAGGCCGAGGTGGTGCTGCAGGGCATCGGCGCCCTCGGCCCCCGGCCCGAAAGCTACCGCGATGCGCTGTGGACCGAAGTGGTCGCCGCCGTGGGCGCCCGGCGTGTCATCCCCATCCACTGGGACGACTTCTGGCAGCCCCCGGGCCAGCCCATGGTGCCCATGCCACCACCGCTTGACGACTTTGACGCCTCGATGACCTACCTGCGCGACCGTGGTGCACGCGAAGGCGTGGACGTGCGCCTGCCGCTGGAATGGCAGGCCATGGATGTGTGGGCCGGGCTGTCTGCGCGCCGCTGACGGGGGCCGGGCGGCGCTGGATTCTCAGGACGTCTGCGTGTGGGCCTGTGGCCGTGCCTTGTACAACACCGCCGCCGTGCACACCCCGCCCAAAGCCACCAGCCCACACAGGTACGGCAGCGCAGCCTGCAGCGGCGCACCCAGCTGGTTGAGTCGCAGCGAGGCCTGCACGCCCGAGGTGCTCGGCAGCAGCCAGCGCAGCCACTGCAGCGGTTCGGGCAGGGCCTCCACAGGCCATGAGAAACCGGCCACAAAGGCGATGGGCAGCGTGGTGAACAGCAGCACCTGCAGCGCGCGCTCGCGGTTGCCGAACCACAGGCCCAGCAGTGAGCCCAGCGCCGCGATGGCGGGCACGTAGCAGGCCAGCAGGGCCAGGGCGCCCAGCGGGTTGCCGCCGCGTGGGTAGTCGTTCAGCACAAAAATCCAGCCAAAGTAGAACAGCCCACTGGCCCAGCCCAACGTGCTCAGCGCCAGCAGACGGCCGAGCCAGGTGGTGGTGCTGGCGCGGTGTTGCCCTGCCTCCACCCAGGTGCCAGCGAGCAGCGCCGCGCCCATGAGCAGGGTCTGCTGCAGGATGAGCAGCGCCACGGCGGGCACCACAAAGCTGCCATAGCCTTCGATGGGGTTGAACAGCGCCACCGTTTGCAGCTGCACCGGGGCGCGGCTGGCGGTGGCCTGCTGGGCGCTCTGGCCGCTGGCTTGCAGCTTCTTGATCTCGACCCCGGCGGACACGGTGCCCACGGCCTCGGCAAAACCGAACTGCACGGCCTTGTTGAGCAGCGCATAGGCGCCGTTGGCCTCGATGCTGACCACGGCGTTTTCGCCGCGCACCACGTTGCGTTTGAGGTGGGGCGGGATCACGGCATAGCCTTCGATCTCGCCACGCCACAAGGCCTGCTGCGCCTCGTGCTCGCTGCCGGTGACCAGGCGCACTTCGATGCGCGGGTCGGCGTCGGCAAAACGCGTGATCTGGCGCGAGAGGCTGGTGCGGTCCATGTCCACCACGGCCACGGCCACGCGGGTAAGCACCTCGTCGGCGTAGAACCAGGGGTAGAAAAAGCCGTAGAGCACGGGGGCACCGATCAACAGCAGCAGCACGCCCTTGTCGCGGGCGATGGTGGCCAGGGCCAGCAGCCAGGCATGGAGCAGGTTGCGCGGGGCGGTGTTCATCTGGGCATCCATGTCAGCGGCCTCCCCACGTTTCAGGGCGTTGGGCGGCCAGGTGCAGGCCCACGGTGCCGATCAGCCAGAGCACGCCGGTGGCCACCAGCAGCGCCACCATGGTCGAAACGCTGGTGCTGAGCGGCGCGCCCATCTGCAACTGCTCGATCTGCAGGCGGATGTAGTGGGTGAAGGGCATGGCCTCGGCCCAGGCGCGGGCGCTGGCGGGCATGCCCGCCAGCGGAAACGCGACGCCGCTGAACGCAAACGCTGGGGCCGCAAAAAAGCCTGCGCCCGACAGCGCCGTGCGCAAGGAGCGCGTATGGGCGGCCAGCGCGGCACCGGCTGCCAGCGAGACCGCCATCAGCAGCGCCAGCGCGCCCGCCACCCAGGCCAGATTGCCCGGCGGGTGCCAGCCCCGGCCCCAGGTGATGCCCACCAGCGCCAGCAGGCCCACCAGGGTGAGCGTGGCCCAGGGCAGCGCGAGCTTGCCGATGAGCGAACCCGCCGTTTGGAGCAGGCCGCCTGTGCCCAGCGCGTCTCCCAGCCACTGGCCCAGGCTGCGGTCGCGCAGCTCGCGGCCCACCGTCCAGGCGCCCGCCGTCATGGCCAGGATGTGCAGCAACGCGGGGATGAGCGCTGCGCCCAGAAACTGCTCGTAATTGCTCGACACATTGAACAGCGCCACCATCTGCGTGTGGATGGGCTCCATGCTCACGCGCACGGCTCGCGCCGCCTCACCACGCTTGTTGCGTGCGGCCATCTCGATACCCGCCGACAGCGTGCCGACGGCGGCGCGCACGTCGCGCTGCAGCAGGCCCGAATGGGTGCCCATCTGCGCGTTGTGCAGCAGGGTGACCTGGGCGGCGCGGCCCTCCTTCACGGTGCGCGCAAAGTCGCGCGGGATGGTGACGACGGCATAGACCTCGATGTTGCGCAGGGCGCGTTCTGCCTCGCCCGTGTGGGCAAATTGCTGCGTGATCTGCACGCCGGGGGTGGCGTCGAGCATGCGCACCAGCTGGCGCGACAGGCTGGAGTGGTCTTCATCGACCACCCCCACGGCCAGGTGGCGCGGCAGCCCGGCCGAGAAGATCCACCACAAAAGCGCCACGCCCAGCAGCGGCACCCAGGTGACCATGGCCAGGTCCCAGGGGTCGGCCGCTAGGCGCCGGGCTTCGCGGCGGAAGCTGTTTACTATTGAATTCATAGCTACTTGCGCTTGATGGTCGCGCGCAGAAGGCACTTTTTATTCAAAATTTCAGCGCACCAGCACCGTCATGCCGGGGCGGGCGCCCTCGATGGGGGCTGCCGGCCGGGCACGCACTTCAAACGTGCGGGCATCAAAGCCCTGGCCTGCGCGCGTGGCACGCCAGGTGGCGAAGTCGGGCAGGGCACCGGTGTGGTAGACCTTGAACTTCACGGTCTGGTGGCCCAACGCTGGCAGGGTGGCTTCGAATTCGTTGCCGATGGCAAAACGCTGCAGGCGGTCTTCGCGCACGTTCAGCACCACCCATTGGTCTTTCAGGTCCACCACCGTGACCACGGCCACGCCCTGCGGCGAGAGCTCGCCCGTGCGCGCCAGCACCTTGGCCACTTCGCCCGCCACGGGGCTCTTGAGTTCGGTTTCGGCCTGCGCGGCCTGCACCTCGGCCACCACACCGGCCACCTGGCGCGCCTGGGCGCTGGCGGCCGAGCGGTCTTCGGTGCGCGCGCCAGCGCGGGCCAGGTCGTACTGCGCCTTGGCGGCCAGCGCCTGGTCGCGCGACGCCTTGAAGTTGGCCTCGGCCTCGTCGCGTTTCTGTGCGGCCACCAGGCCCTCGCGCGCCAGTCCATCGACGCGCTTGAAGGAGCTTTCCGCCAGGTCTGCGGCGGCCACGGCGCGCTGCCAGTTCAGGCGGGCCATCTCCACCTCTTGCGGGCGGGTGCCGTGCTGGGCCTTGTCGGCCACGGCCTGCGCGGCCTCCTGGGCGGCGGTGGCCTGGGCCAGCTTGGCCTGGACCTCGGGGCTGTCCATGCGGATCAGGGGCGCGCCGACGGCGATCTGGTCGCCTTCCTTCACCAGGATCTGCGCGATGCGGGCCGTGACCTTGGGGGCGATGTCCGCTTCTTGCGCCTCCATCTGGCCCTGGAAGACCTCGGGTGCGGGTTGGGATGCCTTCCACAGGCCAAAGCCCACTAAGCCTGCCACGGCCACGACGGCCACCGTGCCTATCACGGCCGCCTTTTTGCTGTTGTTCTTGCTCATCGTGTTCACTCCACTTTCATTGCGTCAGCACGCGCCATGTATTTGCCAAAGTCTTCCGACAGGCCGCAGCTCTCCAGCAGATCGGCCAGTGCCTTCACGTAGTCGTGCGCAGCCTGGGCGCGTTCGGTCTGGGCCTTTGCCTGGTTCACCTGCGCGTCGATCAAGTCGAGCGTGGTGCTGGTGCCCGCCTTCAGGCCCGCCGTGCGCAGGCGCAGCACTTCGTCGGCCAGCTCCAGGCCGGGCTGCAGCGCCAGGTAGGCGCGGCGTGCCTGCTCCAGCGCCAGCCAGCGCTTTTCCACCAGCAGGGCGATGTCGTTCTGCGCCTGGGCGCCGGTGCGCTCGGCCTGCGCGATCTGGCGCTGGGACGACTCGGCGAGGGTGTTGCGGTCGATGGAGTCCAGCAGCGTCCAGCGCACGCCCACTCCGGCCACCCAGTCGGCCTCCTTGCCGGTCTTGAGCTGGCGCTGGCCAAAGGCGAACACCTGGGGCTTGCGCAGCGCCTCCTGTGCGGCGTGCAGCTGGGTGGCCTGTTCCTTTTTGGCGGCCACCTTGTCCAGCCCGGGGTGGCGGGCCAGTGCGGTGTCGATGAAGTGGGGCAGGGGTTCCACCGGCCCACCCAGCACAAACAGCGGGCTGGTGGGTGTGACCAACTCGGTGGCCTTGAGCGTGCGGGTGAGCGCGGTGGTGGCCAGCTCGGCGTCGTCGCGTGCCTTGCGGGCGTTGCGGCGCGCTTCCTCCAGGGCCGAGCGGGCCTGCAGGCGCTCCACACGGGCGATCACACCGGCGTCCAGCATCTTCTGCGCGGCGGCATCGTGCTGCTCGATGGTGGCCAGGGCCGCCTCGCGCAGCACGGCGGCGCGCTCGGCCAACTGGGCGCCAAAGTAGCGCTGCACTAGCAGGGTGGTGGCTTCGTGGCCGGTCTTGGTGGCGTCGGCCTGGGTCTCTTGGGTCTGTGCGTCCAGCAGGCCCCGCGCGGCGTTGCTGGCGCCGCCCATGTAGATGGGCCAGACGGCCGAGACCGATGCCGTGGTGTCGCTTTTGCTGCGGTTGAGCGTGTAGCTCGATGGCAGGTGCGGCAGCTGCGCCAGGGGCGCTGCCAGCTGCGGCGGCAGCTGCGACAGCACGCCGGGCAGCGCGCGGTTCAGTGGGTTCAGGTCCACATCCAGGTTGGCGTTGTAGGCATAGGCCGCGCCACTCAGGTGGACCACCGGGCCGCCCAGGCGCTGCAGCGCTTCGCGGCGCAGCCGGGCGCTTTCCACCGAGTGGCGCGAGGCGGCCAGGTGGTCTGATCGCTGCAACAACTGCTGCTGTGCGGCGTCAAAGGCCAGAGGTTCGGCCTGGGCGGGCAAGGTGTAGAGGGCGGAGAGTGCCAGGGTGGCAGAGGCAATCAGGCACAGCAAAGCTCCGCCTGCCCGGCCGGTGCGCCGGGGCGTGGGGTTCGTCGTCATGTTTTAAGTCGTCGTTGTCAGCGCGCGCCTACGGGCGTGTAGGCGTTGCTGTGTTCGGCCAGCCAGCGCTCCGAGAGGTCGCTGCCATGCTGGCTGGGGTGAAAGTCGCGCTTCAGGTACTGGCGCCAGGGCTTCCAGCTTTCGCGCACCAGGCCACCTTGGCCAAACAGCGTGCGCGCGGCGCTGGCCCAGGTGCTCCACTTCCATAGCGTGCCGCTCTGGCGCAGGTTGCTCACCGTCTGGCGCAGCACATCGCCCACAAAAACCAGGGTGATGCGGCGGAACCAGGTAATGCGCCAGTCGTGGTTGCCACCCAGCGCCTGGTACAGGTCGAACGCGGTGTTCTTGTGCTCGGCCTCTTCGGCGCAGTGCCACTGCCACATCGTGGCCAGGCGGGGCTCGGCGCCTTTCAGCACCTCGGGGTGGGCCAGCAGCCATTCGGCCAGCAGGGCGGTGAAGTGCTCGTTGGCGGCCGTGACGGCCAGCGGGTGGCGCGGGTCGGCGTTGGCAAACAGCTTCATGCGCTCTGCGGCGCGTGGGGCCCAGTCGTTGATGAGGCCCTGTTTTTCAAGGTGGCCGTTGAACAGCGCGTGGATGCGGCGGTGTGTGGCCTCTTGCCCGATGAAGCCGCGCACCTCGTCGGCAAACTGCGCCTGCAGGTCGGGCGGCAGGCGCTTGTGGCCATCACGCACGGCGTCGATGAAGAACTGCTCGCCCACGGGGAAACTCATCGACAGCGCATTGAAGAATGCCGTGCGAAACGCATCGCCGCCGCACCAGTGGCGCGCAAACGGCGTTTCCAGGTCAATCAGCAGACGGCGGACAACAAGTTCGGTCATGGGCGATCTCCGTCAGGGGCAGGAGGGGAAAGATTGGTACGTTGCAGTACCGAGTGGTTTGTATGATGCAGGTCAACTGTGGTACTGTCAAGTACCTAACCCGATTTTGAGGGACTTTTTTGCCATGACCGCCGCCGCCGAAACCCCCGCCCCGGGCAACGAACACCGCGCCCGCCTGCTCGAAGGCATGGCCCGCGCCGTGGCCGCCAAGGGCTATGCCGACACCACGATTGCCGACATCGTGCGCGAGGCCAGCGTGTCGCGCCGCACCTTTTATGAAAACTTCGCCGACAAGGCAGAGTGCCTGATTGCGCTGTACGAGGTAGCCAGCGGCAACGCCATTGCCGTGCTGCGCGGCGCCATCGATCCGCACAGCGACTGGCAGGCCCAGGTGGAGCAGGCCATGGGGGCCTACTTTGGCGTGCTGGCGCGCAACCCGGTGCTGCTGCGCACCTTGTTCATCGACATCCTGGGCCTGGGCGCACCGGGCCTGGCGGCGCGGCGCCGCGCCAACCAGCAGCTGGCCGACCTGATGCTGGATGTCGTCAACAACCGCCCCGGCGAGCGCCTGCGCAAGACCCCGCTGCAGCCGACGATGGCGATGGCGGTGGTGGGCGGCATCAACGAGATGGTGCTGCAGGCCATCGAGCAGGAGCGCGCGGGCGAATTGCAAACGCTGGTGGAGCCCGCCAGCACCCTGCTGCGGGCCGCTATCACTGCAGAGTTCTGATTCAGCCCGCAGTGGGGGCTAAAAAGCGTTGTGCCGTGGCCGAGCGACCGGTAGCAGCCACCGGCGGTTGGCGGCAAAGACCGCCACCAGGGCCAACCCCGCGCCTGCGGCGCAGAGCCATTGCACCCATGACAGCGGAGCGAACTTGAATGCGCCCGCCAACCAGGGCACTGTGGTCACCACCGCCAGCGCGGCAAGCGTGCCACCCAGCACCCACAGGCCCACGGGCGTCAGGCCCGCCCACAGGCTGCGCCAGCCGGTCTGGCTGCTGCGGCTGGGCAGGATGAGTGCGGCGTTGGCCGCCACCAGCACCACAAACGCGGCCGTGCTGGCGGTGGCGGCGTGCGCGGCCTGGCCCAGCAACCAGGCATACAGGCCCACCACGGCAGCGGTTACCACGCTGCCCTGCACCAGGCTCAGCAGGATGTGGCGGGTCGAGAGCAGAGGCTCGCCAGCCCCGCGCGGCGGCTGCTGCATGAGGTCGGCAGCGCCTTCTTCGGCCTCGAACACGATAGAGCAGGCCGGGTCGATGGCCAGCTCCAGAAACGCGATGTGCAGCGGTGCCAGCACCAGCGGCAGCCCGAACAGCACCGGTAGCAGCGCCAGCCCAATGATGGGGACGTGCACCGCCAGTGTGTAGACCATGGCCTGGCGCAGGTTGGCAAAGGTCTGCCGCCCCCGGTGAATCGCCAGCACGATGGCCGCGAAGTCGTCGTGCAGCAGCACCAGGGCTGCGGCCTCGCGCGCCACATCGGTGCCGCGCTGGCCCATGGCGATGCCGATGTGTGCCGCCTTGAGGGCGGGGGCGTCGTTCACGCCATCGCCTGTCATGGCCACCACCTCGCCCTGGGCCTTGAGGGCTTCCACCAGCGCCAGCTTCTGGTGCGGCTTGATGCGCGCAAACACGCTGACCTGCCGTACTTGCTCGGCCAGCACCTGCGGTGGCATGTGGGCCAGCTCGTCGCCGGTGATCACGCGGTCGTTGGCGATGCCCGCCGGGGCTGCAATGGCGCGCGCGGTGCGGGGGTGGTCGCCAGTGATCATCACCACGCGGATGCCCGCCTGGCGGCACTGCGCAACGGCCTGGGGCACCTCGGGGCGCAGTGGGTCGGCCAGGGCCACCAGACCCAGCCATTCAAAGTCAAAGTCGTGCTGGGCGTCGGGCCAGGTGTCTTGTGTGTGGTGCCGTGCCTTGGCCACGCCCAGCACCCGCAGGCCCCGGTCGGCCAGGCGCGCGGCCTGGGCGCTGACGGCGGCGCGCTCGGCGTCGGGCAGGTGGCAGAGGTCGGCCACGGCTTCGGGCGCGCCCTTGGTGGCCACGGTGTCGTGCGTCGAGGTGCCATCGCGCCACAGGTGGCTCATGGCCAGCAATTGGGGCGACAGCTCATATTCGCGTGCCAGCGACCATGCGGGGTGCAGGTGCTCGGTGTCCACCAGGTGGTCCGCCGCCATGCGGTGAAAGGCCTGTTCCATGGGGTCGTGCGGTTCGATCTCGCTGGCCAGCACGGCGTATTCGAGCAGCTCGTGGAAGGCATCGGGCAGTGCGCTGCCGTCGGCTGCGGCAGGCAGGTGTTGCACATCCAGCTCCTGGCCCGCAATGCAGAGCGCCGCCACCGCCATGCGGTTTTGGGTGAGGGTGCCGGTCTTGTCCACGCACAGCACGGTGGTCTGCCCCAGTGTCTCGATGGCGTTGAGCCGCCGCGTGAGCACCTGCTGTGCCGCCAGCCGCCGCGCGGCCAGGGCCAGGAAGACGATCATGATGACTGGCAGCTCTTGCGGCAGGATGCCCATGGCCAGCGTGATGCCTGCCAGCACGGCCTGCAGTGCATCACCCCGCAGCGCCCAGAACAGGCACACCAGCAGTGCGCAGAGCGACAGGCCGATGACCACCAGCTTGCGGGTCAGCCGGGTCATTTCGTCGCGCAAGGGCGAGGCCTGCAGCGCAATGGTGTCGAGCGACTGGCCAATGCGGCCCAGTTCGGTGTGGCGTCCCACGCCAGTCACCCGCAGCAGGCCCTGGCCACTGACCACCAGCGTGCCTGCAAACACCTTGTCGGCTGGTTGTTTGGCTACAGGCTCGGATTCGCCGGTCAGCATCGACTCGTTGGCGGCCAGCTCGTGGGCCTGCAGCAGCGTGCCGTCGGCCGGTATGCGGTCGCCCTCGGCAATCATCAGCAGGTCTTCGCGCACCACGTCGCGGCCCGCAATGCGCACCAGGGTGCCGCCGCGCAACGCCAGCGCGCGGGGGCTGGAGAGGTCGCGCAGGGCATTCAGCGCGTTGTCGGTGCGGCGCTCCTGCAGCACCGTGATCGCCATGATGATGACCACAAAGCCCAGCAGGATCAGCGCCTCGTGCGCATCGCCCATGGCGAGGTAGATGGCGCCTGCGCCCAGCAACAGCAGGAACATGGGCTCCGTGACCACGTCCCAGGCCATGTCGCGCAGCGTGCGGCGCTGGCTGATGCCCAGTTCGTTGGGGCCGTCCTCGCGCAGGCGCTGGGCGGCAACGGTTGGGTCGAGGCCGGTAGTGGAGTCGGTAGTGGGCATGTGGACCGTGAAGCTGCGTTGCAAGGAGGGTCGCAACGGTGCAACCGTTATACCGCGCGCTGGTGTCTGCAGCCCTGATGCAGCGCAGTGCGCTGCGCCCGGTGTCCTTTCCTTAGAACCTGTTCAATGTCTTTTTGGAGATTGCACTCCAACCCTTCGGGCAAGTGCCTTGCCGGGCGGTCTGCGGCGTTGCGGCGCTTGCCAATAGCCGAGCTATTGGCTGCGCACCGCGCCTAGCATCCCATCACGGCAAGGTACTTGTGCAACTCCAAAAAGTCGTTGAACAGGTTCTTACACCTCGCACATCACAAAGTCTGCCTTGCCGACATTGCACTCCGGGCAGCGCCAGTCGGCGGGCACGTTCGCCCAGAGGGTGCCGGGCGCGATCCCGTGGTCGGGCAGGCCCGCAGCCTCGTCATAGATCCAGCCGCAAACGGCACACATGTAGATTTTCATGGGGTGTTTCCTTCGTGGTCCGTGGCTCTGACTCAGTCGTCATCGTGGTGCCGTTGGCGTTCGGCTGATGTGCCGCTGGCAACCCAGCCGCTGGGTGATTGCTGCCACTGCCAGGCACCGAAGGCCAGTGTCGCGATCAGCAGCAGGGCGGCGAGCCAGGTGCGGTTCTTCGGGACCAGGTCAGGCCCTTTGCCCTCCACCCGGCCGGTGAGCATCGGCAGTGCATGGTTCTTGCGGCGCAGCACGCTCAAGCCTGCAATCAGCGCGATGTGGGCCAACACCACAAAAAGAAGGGCGTTGCCGAAGAACTCATGCACTTCTTCCATCGCTTCTCCCATCCAGTGGCCACCCAGCGCGGCGCCCCAGTCGTTGTACGTGGCGTAGCCACTGAGCGTGAGGGGCAGCACCAGCGCCAGCAGCAACACGATGGCCAGCGCCATCAGCAGGTTCTGGCCCTGGCGCCAGTTGATCTGCGTGACCGATGGGGCCTGGGGCAGAGCGCGCAGCCATGCGGGCGCCCCCGCCAGCTTGCGCCACAGCAGGCCCAGGCCCGAGGCGCGCGGCCCGAAGATGCCGTACAGCAGGCGAAAGCCCAGCAGCCCCGCCATGGTGTAGCCCAGCGTCACGTGCAGCAGCCGCCAGTGCTCGCCGTCGGCCGTGGCGTAGGCCCCCGCAAAGCACAGTGCAAACAGCCAGTGGAACATGCGTGTGGGTGCGTCGATGACCCGGCGGCTGGGCGCTTTGGCCGGAGCGGGTTGCGCCGTTGCGTCGGCGGGATGGAGGGTGGGTGTGTTGTTCATCGTGTTCTTTTTGTAGGGGCTCCGGAGGAGGGCCGTGCGTGGCGGTCAGTCGTTCCAGGCGCGGCGCGAACGGGCATCCAGCCCTGCGGGCATGCGCAGGTCGTGGTCGTCAAACTGCCCCTGGTCCGCGCCCGTGTGGCAGGCCGCGCAGTTGGCGGCGCTTTTCACGCTGGCGAGCTTCCAGGTGGCGGGTTCGATCTTTCGGTGCTTGCGTTCAAACCAGGCCGAACGGGTGATGCGGTCTGCGGGCGGCTCCTCGTTCACGCGCTTGTAGGTGCCTGCGTGGGCCTGCAGCCACTGGTTGAGCTGCCGCACGGTGGGGGCGTCCAGCGATGCGTCGGTGCCGTAGTGCTTGTCCAGGCCCGTCATCACGCGGTTCCACGACGCTGCGGGCAGCAGGCCGGGCGGGTAGGCGGTGTGGCAGGCGGCGCATTCCTGCGTGTAGGCGCTGGGCACGTTGCGGGGCATGGCGCGCCCGCTATCGGCATGGGCGCTGGAGAATGTCTGTAGGGCCAGCATGCACAGGGCTGCGGCTTTGGCGGAAGGGCGAATGGGGGCAAGTTTTTTCATGGCGTGATGGCTTTCAAGGCTTGAGGGCGTTGAGGTAGGCCAGTACATCCGCCTTCTCGATGGCTGTGCATTCACGGCTCAGCACGTCGTTGCAGTTGCGGCGCAACCACTTGTCCACCTTGGTGGTGTCGGTAAAGGCTTTGGGGTTGAAGGCCGGGGCCAGGGGCGCAATCGGCTTGCCGGTGCTGGCATGTTTGCCCTGTGCGGTGGGCGGTGTGCCGTGGCAGGATGCGCAAGACCACTCGCCGCCATGGCGTGTGTCGAAGAACACCTTGCCCTTGTCGGCATTGCCCGGGCTGCCGGCCTGGGCGCTCCAGTGGGCGAGCTGCTGGGTGGCTGTGGTGTCTGCGGCGTGGCTGATGCTGCTGGCGGCAAGTGTGCAGAGCGCTGCCAGAGTCAGTGTGCGAAGGGATTTCATGCCGTGGTCCTTGTGGGTTTCATCGTGTGTGGCCATTGTTGAAATCCCTGGCTTAACGGCGCGTGAAAGGGCTGTTCATCGGCCGTTCAGATACCGCGCGGGACAATGCGCCCATGTTTCTTTTCTCCTTCCTCCCTGTTGCTGCGGGCCACCACGGCAAGCGCTGGCGCCTGGCGGCCTGCGTGCTGTTCGCTTCTGCGCTGGCCGCGCCACCCGCTGGGGCCAGCGGTAAGGACGACCACGACCGCGCTCGGCAGGCCGTGCAGGCGGGCCAGGTGCTGCCGCTGCCCACGGTGCTGGAACGCCTGCAGCGCGAGGTGCCCGGCCAGGTGCTCGAAGTGGAGCTGGAGCAGGAGAGCGAGCGCTGGATTTACGAGATCAAGCTGCTCACACCTGTGGGGCAGTTGACCAAGGTCAAGCTCGATGCACGCACGGCCGAGGTGCTGCGCGTCAAATCGCGCGACGATCAGCGCAACGGCCGATAACACGGCCAGCACCGACCCCGTGGTTCACTGCCCATGCGCATCCTCCTGGTAGAAGACGACACCTTGCTACGCGCCCAGCTGCGCACCGCGCTGCACGATGCGGGCTACACCGTGGACGAGGCCGACAACGGGCGCGACGCGCAGTTTCTGGGCGAGACCGAAGCGGTGGACGCCGTGGTGCTGGACCTGGGCCTGCCGGTCGTGGATGGGATCTCGGTGCTCAAGCGCTGGCGTGCCCAGGGGCGCAACATGCCGGTGCTGATCCTCACGGCGCGCGACAACTGGCACGAGAAGGTCGCAGGCATTGATGCGGGGGCCGACGACTACCTGACCAAGCCCTTTCACATGGAAGAACTGCTGGCGCGCCTGCGGGCCCTGATCCGCCGCGCCAGCGGGCAGGCGTCTGCCGTTCTGGAGTGCGGCGACTTGCAGCTGGACACCCGCAGCGGCCGCGTGACCCATGCTGGCCAGCCTGTGGTGCTCACGGCGCACGAATACAAAGTGCTGAACTATTTCATGCACCGCCCCGGTGTGCTGGTGCCGCGCGCAGAGCTGGTGGAACACATCTATGCGCAGGACTTTGACCGCGACTCCAACACCATCGAAGTGTTTGTGGGGCGGCTGCGCAAGAAGTTGCCCGGCACCTGTATCGAAACGGTGCGCGGCATGGGCTACCGGTTGGTGCCGCCATGAGCTGGGGCGGGTTTCCTGCTGCGGCCTGGCACTGGTCGCGGTCGCTGCGGTTCCGTCTGCTGGCGGTCACGGTGGTGGGTGTGGCTGTGGCTGTGTTGCTGGCGGGGCTGGTACTCAGCGGGCTGTTTCGCGAGCATGTGCAGCGGCAGTTCGAGGCTACCCTCTTGCAGCAGCTGGACCAGGTCACGGCGCGGCTGGAGTTCGATGTTCAGGGCCAGCCGGTGGTGGCAGCCCAGGCGCTGTCGGACCCGCGCTGGCTCAAGCCGTACTCGGGCCTGTACTGGCAGGTGGATGCCATGGCGCCCGACGGGCGCAGCCGGGTCGGGGTGTTGCGCTCGCGCTCCTTATGGGATACCAGCCTGGCTTTGCAGGCGGATGCATTGACCGATGGGGCCGTGCATGTGCATGAAGTGGTTGGCCCGCAGGGCGCGCCCTTGCTGGTGCTGGAGCGCACGGTGCGTGCCGGGGGCGTGGATGCTGCGCGCTGGCGTCTGATCGTGGCGGCCGATCTGCAGGCCACACAGGCGGCCACTGCGCAGTTCACGCGCGTGCTGGGTTTGTCGCTGCTGGTGCTGCTGGCGCTGCTGGCAGCGGCCGCCTGGGCCCAGGTGGCGGTGGGGCTGAAACCCTTGCAGGCGCTGCAGCGGGGCTTGCAGGATGTGCAGCAGGCTCGCACCACCCAGTTGCAGGGAGCATTCCCTGCGGAGGTGCAACCGCTGGTGAATGACTTCAACGCCGTGCTGGCCCGCAATGCCGAGGTGGTGGAGCGTGCGCGCACCCAGGCGGGCAATCTGGCGCACGCATTGAAAACACCGCTTTCGGTGCTGGAGAACGCGGCCCGCGCGCCTGCAGCCACGGATGGCACCGCGATGGCTGCGCTGGTGCATGAGCAGGTGCAGGTGGCGCAGCGCCACATCGACTGGCACCTGGCGCGCTCGCGCGTGGCCGCATCGGTGCACCTGCCGGGCCAGCGCACAGCACTGGAGCCGGTGGTGGCAGGGCTGGTGCGGGTCATGAACAAGGTGCATGCCGGGCGGGGCGTGGACATCACCCTTGGGCTGCCCGAAGCCCCCCTGTTCTTTGCGGGCGAGGCGCAGGATCTGCAGGAAATGCTGGGCAACCTGCTGGACAACGCCTGCAAATGGGCGCGGTCCAGCGTGCGGGTGCAAGCGTTCACCGATGGTGGGCAGCAGCCGCTGCAGATCGTGGTCAGCGTCGAGGACGACGGCCCTGGCATTGGCGCCACGCAACGTGCGCTGGCTCTGGAGCGCGGCGTGCGGCTGGACGAAACGGTACCAGGCACAGGGCTGGGCTTGGCCATCGTGCAGGACCTGGCGGCCCTGTACGCAGGGCGCCTGGATCTCCAGTCTTCCGAACTGGGTGGGTTGCGGGCTGCGCTTACCTTGCCTGCCGCCCGGCAAGCCTCGCCGCAATGACGGTGAGACCTGCCTGCCTTGCGGTGCAGATTCCGCATGCGGGCAGGCATATGAAGCAAAAAATTGGCCGTCTGCGCGCGACTGTATTTGATTGTTTGCTATAAATAAAATAGCAATTTACATCCGGCTGTCCACGCTGTTGCGCATGGCGGCCTCTGCCACAGCGTCCAGGGCGCCGTCCACCACGGTCTGCTGGGTAATCACATGCATGGCGCCTTGCTGGATGAGTCGGTCCACCAGCCGCAGTGTCATCGACTGCGTATGGCCCGATGCGCTGGTGAACAGGAAGAAATTGCCGTGCGAGCCGACCCAGGACAGCTGGGTGCGCTCCCACCGGCCCGCCACCAGCAGGTTGACCCAGCTGCCAACGGCCAGCGGCGGCAGGGCCGGTGTGGCGCCGCTGGTGGGGGTGGACGCGGGCTCGGGGCTCTCGGATTCGGGGGCCTGGGAGGACTCCATGAACCCGGACTCCTTGGCCTCGGAGGGCGCGACCCAGGGGTCGTCGTCGTCCAGCGGCGCGGGCTGGGGCAGGGCGCGGGCCGGGGGCTCGGCGCGGGGTGCGGGGGCGCGGGTGGGCGCGCGCGGGCCGGGCTTGAAGGCCTGCTGGTGCAGCTGCATCAGCAACTCGAAGATGGCTTCGGTCCGCTCTGCAGGGTAGTCGATAGAGGCCAGGCCCTCGCGCAGCTTGGTCAGCAGCTTGGGCAGCAGGCGCGCGAGCTGGCCGGTGTTCTTGCGGGTCAGCTCGGGCTGGGTGCTCCAGATCAGGGCCTCCACCAGCTCGTGGTAGCGGCTGGGGTCGGTGCTGTGGCTGGTGTCGGCCAGGCGTGCCTCGGCCATGACCTGGGCCCAGGGGCCGAGCAAAAAGCGCGAAACGGCGTCGGGCACCTTGCCGATGTCGGGCAGCAGCCAGATCTCGCGCGAGATCTGCGCGGCCAGCAGGTGGCGCCGCTCGGCATGTTCGAGTGCCTCGATGGCGCGCTGGCGCTCCTGCTTGCGTGCCTGCTCCTTTTGCGCCCACTTGGCGTGCAGCTGCTGCAGCACCTGCTCGAAATCCTCCGGCCCCTCGACGGTGGCGGTGGACAGCGGCCCGGCGATGTTCATGAGCGAGCGCATGAAGCTCTGGAAGCCTGGCGCCTCGGTGCTGTCAAAGGCCAGGCTGCGGTCGGTGATGTCCTGCAGCAGGCGGCGCGCCGCGTGTTCCTTGTGGCTGAAGAAGCGGGTGTCGGTCAGCGCCAGCTGCATCAGGGCAGGCTCCAGGGCGCGGATGAACTGCTGCACGGGCCACAGCAGCCGGTTGTCGCGCGCGATGTTGTCCACCATCAGCGCCACCACCTCGGTGCTCAGGGCCTGGGCCAGCCCGCCGGTGTGCTGGCGCGGCGGTGTGGCGGGGGCGCCTTCGGTGTTGTTGGCATTGCCTGCGGCCTGTGCGCGATGGCTGCCCAGGCGCTCCATCATCTGGCCGACCTGGTTCATCTCCTGCAGCGCCTCAAACGCGGCGGGCACGGTCATGGCGAAGTCGGTGGCGGGCGGGTCAATGTGAGGGAGTGGGGCCGGGTGCTCGAATTCGCGGGAGAAACGTTCGGCAAAGGTCTCGGGGGCCGCCGGGGCTGGCTCGGGGGCGGCGGGCTCGTCCAGCTCGCCCAGCAGCAGGCGGCGCAGGCGGCCCAGCGTGAGCAGCGGGTCGGCGGTGGCGGGCGCGGGGTGGTCTATGCGGTCGATAGGGTCGATGGGGCCCACATCGTGGGCGGGGCCTGACTCAAAGCCAAAGCCGGGCGATGCGCCGCCCTCGGTGGGCGCCACATACACATACTGGCCGTTGGCCTGGCGCATGGCGTAGCCCACAGGCTGCACACCGCTTTGCTTGAGCCGCTCGGTCTGCGCGACATACAGCGCACGCAGCTCCTTGCCCAGCGCCTGCGCCATCTGCCCCATCCAGTCGTGCCGGACCTGCTCTGTGACCTGCATCTGTGACACCACGGCCTGCAGTGCCTGCAGAAAAGCGTCGGGGCGCAGCGGATTGTGTTCGGGCCGCACCTGCGGCTGCCCCAGTGCCGCGCATACCAGGGCGTCGAGGTCGGCCAGCGGCCCCTCGACGGCCGAGGCCAGCACCTGGCGGGCGCGGGCGCGTTCCACGCTGTCGCTGATCTGGGTTTCGTCCATCAGCTCCAGCTCGTCGAAATGCACGCTGAACAGCGAGCGTGTGGCCTTTTCTTCCTTGTGTCCGGACTGCTGGTCCAGGGCCTTGCGCAGCGCCTCGGGGTAGCGCTCGCTCATCACCCCGTTCAGCCGCATGAGCTGCTGGCGCGCTTCGAGCATGGCGTGGTGCTCCCCCGGGGTGCGGGCCTGGTCCAGGCGCTGCTGCAGGGACATGCGCGTGGCCTCGGCAATGCGCTCCATCAGCGGGCGGGCCCCGGCGACCACGTCCTCGACGATGCGCTGGTACAGCGGGCTGTGGGGCCCGGAGGGTGCGGGGGCGGCAGACGGTGTGGTGTGATTCAAGGCCATCTTCTCTGGAGAAAAACCGTTGTCCCGGATGGTAAGCCGCAAAAAAGGGGCCGAAGCCCCTTTTTGACGGTGGTAAGCACGTAAACACGTTCCAAGGGTTTACCCGCCGTGGAACTTCACCACCAACGGCACGATGAGCAACGCCACGATGTTGATGATCTTGATCAGCGGGTTGATGGCGGGGCCCGCTGTGTCCTTGTAGGGGTCGCCCACGGTGTCGCCGGTCACGGCGGCCTTGTGCGCCTCGCTGCCTTTGCCGCCGTGGTGGCCGTCCTCGATGTACTTCTTGGCGTTGTCCCAGGCGCCGCCGCCGGTGCACATGCTGATGGCCACAAACAGCCCGGTGACGATGGTGCCCATGAGCAAACCGCCCAGCGCCTTGGGCCCCAGCAGCAGGCCCACCACGATGGGCACCACCACAGGCAGCAGGCTCGGGATCACCATCTCCTTGATGGCGGCGGTGGTCAGCATGTCCACGGCCTTGCCGTATTCCGGCTTGCCGGTGCCGTCCATGATGCCGGGGATGGTGCTGAACTGGCGGCGCACCTCCACCACCACGGCCCCGGCCGCGCGGCCCACAGCCTCCATCGCCATGGCGCCGAACAGGTAGGGGATCAGCCCGCCGATGAACAGGCCGATGATGACCAGCGGGTCAGAAAGATCAAACGTGATGGCCTTGCCGTAGCTCTCCAGCTTGTGTGTGTAGTCGGCAAACAGCACCAGCGCGGCCAGGCCCGCCGAGCCAATGGCATAGCCCTTGGTCACGGCCTTGGTGGTGTTGCCCACGGCGTCCAGTGGGTCGGTGATGTCGCGCACGCTGCTGGGCAGCTCAGCCATCTCGGCAATGCCGCCGGCGTTGTCGGTGATGGGACCATACGCATCCAGCGCCACCACGATGCCCGCCATGCTCAGCATGGACATGGCCGCTACGGCAATGCCATACAGCCCCGCCAGCTGGTAGGCCGCCAGGATGGCCAGGCACACAAAAATCACCGGCCAGGCGGTGGACCGCATCGACACCCCCAGGCCCGCGATGATGTTGGTGCCATGACCTGTGGTTGATGCCTGGGCGATGTGCTGCACGGGCGAGTACTGCGTGCCGGTGTAGAACTCGGTGATCCACACCAGCGCGGCCGTCAGCACCAGCCCGGTGGCGCATGCACCGAACAGCTTTATCTGGCTGCCGGTGGCGGTGATGGCGTTGTCCGGCATGATCCAGACGGTGACGAAGTAGAACGCGATGAGCGAGAGCACACCCGCAATGGCCAGGCCCTTGTACAGCGCGGGCATCACGTTCTTCATGCCGGGCGAGGCCTTCACGAAGAAGCAGCCAATGATGGATGCAATGATGGACACGGCCCCCAGTGCCAGCGGGTAGACCACGGCGTTGACCGGGGCGGTGGCCACCAGCAGCGCGCCCAGCACCATGGTGGCGATCAGCGTCACGGCGTAGGTCTCGAACAGGTCGGCCGCCATGCCCGCGCAGTCGCCCACGTTGTCGCCCACGTTGTCAGCGATCACGGCGGGGTTGCGCGGGTCGTCCTCAGGGATGCCCGCCTCGACCTTGCCCACCAGGTCGGCGCCCACGTCGGCGCCCTTGGTGAAGATGCCGCCGCCCAGGCGCGCAAAGATGGAGATCAGCGACGAGCCAAACGCAAACCCGATCAGCGGGTTGAGCAGCGTGGCCAGATTGGCGTTGGGCGTGAGGTTGCCGTTGCCCGCCAGGAACCAGTAAAAGCCCGTGACGCCCAAAAGCCCCAGGCCCACCACCAGCATGCCGGTGATGGCACCGCCCCGGAACGCCACATCCAGCGCCGGGCCAATGCCCTGTGTGGCGGCCTGGGCCGTGCGCACATTGGCGCGCACCGACACGTTCATGCCGATGAAGCCACAGGCGCCCGAGAGCACCGCGCCCACCACAAAGCCCACCGCCGTGGTGCCGTCCAGAAAAATACCGATGAGGACCGCCAGCACCATGCCGACGAGGGCGATGGTCTTGTATTGGCGGGCGAGGTAGGCAGCGGCACCGGCCTGAATGGCCGCGGCGATTTCCTGCATGCGGGCATTGCCCGGGTCTTTGGCGAGGATCCATCCCCGCGCCCAGATCCCGTAGGCCACCGCAATCAATCCGCAAACCAGAGCCAGTATCAGGGGGGCAGTCAGCGCTGTAGTTCCAGCCATTCGTCACTCCTTTCAATCTTTGCAGTTGCACGGAAGGAAACATCACAACGCAGGTCGGTGGTGCTTCCGCTGCGTTGCTTCCTCGTGCTCCTGCACCGCTTGAAAAGGGCTGGGAGTCGATTGGCCAACGGGCCCAATTTACAGCCAAACCATGGTTTGCAAGCGGGTAGAAAGGGACCTGCGCCTAAAATCAGGGTTAATCCCGACGCTTCTTTGTGCTGCATCAGCGCTCTGTGCATCGCGGGTTGCCGTTTCCAAACCACTATTCAAAGACATGTCCCTCAACAACGTCACCCCTGGCAAGAACATTCCCGAAGCCTTCAACGTGGTCATCGAGATCCCGATGAACGCGGACCCGATCAAGTACGAAGTGGACAAGGAATCGGGCGCGATCTTCGTGGACCGTTTCATGACCACGGCCATGCACTACCCCACCAACTACGGCTATGTGCCGCAGACCCTGTCGGGCGACGGCGACCCGGTGGACGTGCTGGTGATCACTCCCTACCCGCTGCACCCCGGCGTGGTGGTGCCCTGCCGCCCCCTGGGCATCCTGATGATGGAAGACGAAGCGGGGGTGGACGGCAAGGTCATCGCCGTGCCCACCTCCAAGATCCTGCCCATGTACGACCACTGGAAGGACATCGAGGACGTGAATGCCATGCGCCGCAACGCCATCGCCCACTTCTTCGAGCACTACAAGGACCTGGAAAAGGGCAAGTGGGTCAAGGTGCTGGGCTGGGAAGGCATCGAGTCCGCCAAGAAGGAGGTCGTGGACGGCATCGAGAGCTACAAGAAGTCGCAGGCCTGAGGCACTCTACCCAGGAGTGTTGCCCGGGTGTGGAGTCCGGGTTGGATGCAAAAAAAGCCTTCTGCGCGCGTCCATCAAGCGCAGATAGCTATCAAAAATGAAGCATGCAAGCCCGGCGGCCTGCATGCTTTTTTTCTGGCTGCGGCCCTGCAGAGCAGGGGGCGCATCCGGGTCCCGCCTGAGGCGCAGAGGCCCGCTGCGCTGCTAGACTGATCCTTCAACTTGTTACAAATCGCCCGGTGCTGGAACGCAGGCCTGGGCCGTGCGTCTTAGGGCTGCGGTGCTGTGACTCCGGGTTTTTTGGAGGGGTGATATATGAAAGTTTCCGATTTGCGCATCGGCGTTAAACTGGGTGCGGGGTTTCTGGCGGTGGTGCTGCTGACCACAGTGCTGGGCCTGATTGCGCTGGTGCAGATGTCGCGCATCCATGGCAATGCCGAGGAGATCGCCAACAACCTGCTGCCCAGCGTCGCGCAGACCGGAGAAATGCGGGTGCTCTACAACCGCATGCGCCGCTCTGAGGCGGGCATGGTCACCGCGCGTAGCCTGGTGGAAGTCAAGGCGTTTTCTGAGCAGGTGGGCCTGCGCGCCAAAGACATCGAACGGGTCGAGAAAACTTACGATCCCTTGATCAACAGCCCCAAAGAGCGCGAGATTTTTGATGCCTACAAAAAGCGCAAGGCGGAGTACTCAGCGACGCAGGCCAAGCTGGTGGAGATTGCCAACGGAATGGACTTCACCACCGCTGAGACGCTGGAGCTGACCAGCGACGCCTTGGCCATGGTCTATGCCGGTGAGTCCGAAGGCGCATTTGTGGCCGTGGCCGAAACGCTGGGCCAGCTGCAAAAGCTCAACGCCGACAACGCCACCCAGGCCAGCGAAGAGGCTCTGCAGGTGTTCAGCGTGGCCCGCATCTCGCTGTTGATGACGCTGGCAGTGTGCGTGGTGCTGGCTGCGCTGCTGGGGGTGGGCATCACCCGTGCCGTTACCGTCCCCGCGCACCATGCGGTGCGCGCAGCCCGCGCGATTGCCGAAGGGGACCTTACCATCGAAGTACCCGCTGGCGGCAAGGACGAAATGGGCCAGCTGCTCACCGCCCTGGCCGACATGCGCGACAACCTGGCCCGCGTGGTCACGGGCGTGCGCAGCAACGCCGAAGGCGTTGCGTCGGCGAGCTCGCAGATCGCCTCAGGCAACAACGACCTGAGTGCGCGCACCGAACAGCAGGCATCGGCGCTGGAGGAAACAGCCGCCTCGATGGAAGAACTGGGCTCCACCGTGCGCCAGAACGCAGACAACGCGCGCCAGGCCAACCAACTGGCGATGAGCGCCAGCACCGTGGCCGTGCAAGGCGGAGACGTGGTGGCCGAAGTGGTCGAGACGATGAAAGGCATCAACGCCAGCAGCAACAAGATAGCCGACATCATCAGCGTCATCGACGGCATTGCGTTCCAGACCAACATCCTGGCGCTGAACGCTGCCGTGGAAGCCGCCCGAGCCGGAGAACAAGGCCGGGGCTTTGCGGTGGTGGCCGGAGAAGTGCGCAGCCTGGCAGGGCGCAGCGCAGAAGCCGCCAAGGAAATCAAGAGTCTCATCACCGCCAGCGTTGAACGGGTGGAACAAGGCACAGCGCTGGTCGATAAGGCAGGCGCCACCATGACCGAAGTGGTCGCCTCCATCCGGCGCGTGACCGACATCATGGGCGAGATCAGCGCCGCCAGCAGCGAACAAAGCGCAGGCGTGGGCCAGGTGGGCGAAGCCGTCACGCAGATGGACCAGGCCACCCAGCAAAACGCGGCCCTGGTGGAAGAAATGGCAGCGGCCGCCAGTGCCTTGAACGCGCAGGCAGGCGAACTCGTCAACGCCGTGGCCGTGTTCAAGCTGGACACCCACGCCAGCAGCGCTGCACAACGGAGCAGCAACCACAGCACAGCGACAACAGCCCGGCCCCCCATCCCGGCGCCCAGCTACAGCGCCCCGCGCAGCACCCCGGCCAAGACAGCCAGCCTGGGCGCACGCAAACCCACCGCCAAGCCCGCTGCCAGCCTGGCAGCGCCCAAGGCGGCCGCAGCCAGCAGCACCGCAGCAGCACCGGCAGCCAAGACCCACAGCCCGGCCCCGGCACCCGCCAAGAATGCGGGGGGCGGTGACGACGATTGGGAGAGCTTCTGAGCGGAGGGGCCGTGGAGGAGCGGGGGATCTCAACAAAAATGGCCGTTACCGTGCGGCTGGATTGCCTCATTTGCTATCAAAAATAGAGCGAAACCAAGGCAAGGCGGGGCAGCACAACGCGCGCAGCACAGCACAACAAAAGAGCACGCAGAGGGATGTTCCTTCTGCGTGCTTTTTTGTATCTGGGGTACATCCCCCCGGTGTCAGCGGTGTGGGTCGGGGTACAGCAGCTGCAGCCCTGGCAGCTGGGGGCGCTGGAAGGGTTGCCACACCACGCCCGGCCCCTGGGGCTGGCCCAGCCGGTCGGCCACGGCCCACCAGGCGCTGGGGTTCAGGCCAATGCCGAAGTGGCTGGCCACCACCTCGATGTTCTCGGTGTGCGGGTTGTGGTCGGCTGGCGCCTGGATGCTGCCACGCCAGGCCACCACACCGTCGGTGCGCGAAAAAATGCTGGTGGTGGGCACGGGCGGTGCTTCGGGCAGGTTGTAGCTCTCGGTTTCGCGCTCGATGCTGCGGCCGCTCGCAAACTGGTAGATGCGCCAGGCGTTGGTGGAGCGGTGGTGCCCGGCAAAGGGTGTGCCCAGCGTGATCACGCAGCGCACCAGGTCGGGCATCTCCTTGGCCAGCTCGCGGGCGTAGATGCCGCCCAGGCTCCAGCCCACCAGGCTGACCTTGTTGCCGCTGGCATCGGCTGCTGCCTGCAGCTGGCGCTTGGCGGTTTCCAGCACGCCATCGCGCGGGCCCAGGTTCAGGCCCTGGCCCCAGCCCAGGGTGTCGTAGTTGCGCGATTCGAGATAACGGCGCAGCGGCATGGTGGTGGCATCGCCCGCCGTGAGCCCGGGAAACACGATCACGGTGTGCCCGTCGCCCAGCGGGGCGCGTTGCAGCACGGGCCAGGCAGGCAGCACGGCACCAAACTCCCAGGGGGCGCGCAGCTCCAGCGCCAGCAGGGGCAGACCGGGGGGCGGCAGGTCGGTGGGGTCGGATTCTTTCTTGTTGAACAGGGCCATCAATTCATCGTTTCAAAGCGGGGCGGCACACAGGGCGTGTGGCTTGCGGCGACGGTAGCATTTTTTCGGCAGATGTCCGGGGGTGGAAATGGAGCTAGCTCTCCAATTCCTGCCTGGGGCGGGGCGTTGAAAACGGGGCGGTAAGGCCAGCAAAGCGCACCTGAAGAATGGCTGGCAAAGAGGGCGTTTGGGCGGATTTTTATATTGCAACTGTTCGTTCGCTGCTATGCTTTCTTCAAGCCTGCGCGGGCTGAGGTTTTTGGTAGACCGCGTGCCTTGCCGAGCAACTCCTCCACCCAGAAAGACCGCGTCCATGACCGTCGTATCCGCTCCAGCGTCCTCCCCTGCATCCGCCCCCCAACGCACTGAGGTCGTTGCAGCAGCAGCAGCAGCAGCAGCAGCAGCAGCAGCAGCAGCAGCAGGCCGCGAATACCTGACCTTCCGCCTGGGGGCCGAGGAATACGGCATCGACATCTTGCGTGTGCAGGAAATCCGCTCGTACGAGCCGCCCACGCGCCTGGCGCACTCGCCCGATTTCATTCGGGGCGTGATCAACCTGCGCGGCCGCATCGTGCCCATTCTGGACTTGCGCGTGAAGCTGCAATGCCCTGAGGCGAGCTACACCGACGTCACGGTGGTCATTATCCTGGACATCGGCGCCACGGTGATTGGTGCCGTGGTCGATGCGGTGGCCGACGTGGTCACCCTCACGCCCGATGCCATCAAGCCCACGCCGCAGTTCGAGCGCCAGGGCCACGTGGACCCGGCCTTTGTCACCGGCATCGCCAGCCTGGGCGAACGCATGCTGATCGTGATGGACATTGAGGCCCTGCTCAGCGCGGACGAAACAGGGTTGGTGAGCTCTGTCAGCTAGCGTTAACGCGGTGGCTTCACTGTGCGCGCGTGCGCTAGGCTCTCGATTCAGACATTCAGGAGATCAATCATGAATCAGATGAAAATCTCAACCCGCTTGAGTAGCGCTTTTGGCTTGTTGATCGCATTGGTGATGGCGATGGCGGGCATTGCGCTGTTGCAACTCAAAGACATGCGCGGCGCTGCAGCTGATATTTCTGACAGTTGGCTTCCTAGCGTGCGGGCAGTGGGCGCTTTGGATGGCGAGGTGGCCACCCTGCGGTTAACGATCATGGCGCATCTGCTCACTATGGATCCATCGGTCAAGGCGTCATTGGACAAGGTCATTGAGAAGGAGCGCCTCAAGCTCGCAGAAATTCGCAATCAGTACCATCCGTTGATCACCAGCCCTGAGGAGAAGAAACTCTACGATGAGTTCAGCGCTGCATGGGCCAAGTATGTAGAGACCAACAACCGTGTCTTGGAGTTGTCCCGCAACAGTGACAACGTTGCAGCCGCCGATTTATTGAGTAGTTTGTCGCTGCCCCAGTACCTTGCCATCAAGGAAATTCTGGAAAAGCTAGTCAAGTTGAACGTCGATGGCGGTGCTGCCGCTTCTAAGTTCGCTTCGGATACATATTCAACAGCGCGGATTTTTTTGATCGCGTTTGCAGCGTTGACCCTGGTTTTGGCCCTGGGTGCTTCCATTTGGCTGATTCGGTCGATCACTGCGCCGCTGGCCCAGGCTGTGGAGACTGCCGACCGCGTGGCCGCTGGGGACCTCAGTGGCCAGATCGTGGTGCAGTCCAAGGATGAAACCGGCCAGCTGCTGGCCGCCCTGCAGCGCATGCAACAAAGCCTGGTCAACACGGTGGCCTTGGTTCGCAGCAACGCCGAAGGCGTTGCGTCGGCGAGCTCGCAGATAGCGTCGGGCAACAACGACCTGAGTGCGCGCACCGAACAGCAGGCATCGGCGCTGGAGGAAACAGCCGCCTCGATGGAAGAGCTGGGCTCCACCGTGCGCCAGAACGCAGACAACGCGCGCCAGGCCAACCAACTGGCGATGAGCGCCAGCACCGTGGCCGTGCAAGGCGGAGACGTGGTGGCCGAAGTGGTCGAGACGATGAAAGGCATCAACGCCAGCAGCAACAAGATAGCCGACATCATCAGCGTCATCGACGGCATTGCGTTCCAGACCAACATCCTGGCGCTCAATGCAGCAGTGGAAGCGGCCCGGGCCGGAGAACAAGGCCGGGGCTTTGCGGTGGTGGCCGGAGAAGTGCGCAGCCTGGCAGGGCGCAGCGCAGAAGCCGCCAAGGAAATCAAGAGCCTCATCACCGCCAGCGTCGAACGGGTGGAACAAGGCACAGCGCTGGTCGATAAGGCAGGCGCCACCATGACCGAAGTGGTCGCCTCCATCCGGCGCGTGACCGACATCATGGGCGAGATCAGCGCCGCCAGCAGCGAACAAAGCGCAGGCGTGGGCCAGGTGGGCGAAGCCGTCACGCAGATGGATCAGGCCACCCAGCAAAACGCGGCCCTGGTGGAAGAAATGGCCGCCGCCGCCAGTGCCTTGAACGCCCAGGCAGGCGAACTCGTCAACGCCGTGGCCGTGTTCAAGCTGGACACCCACGCCACCAGCGCCGCCCAACGGAGCAGCAGCCACAGCACAGCGACAACAGCCCGGCCCCCCATCCCGGCGCCCAGCTACAGCGCCCCGCGCAGCACCCCGGCCAAGACAGCCAGCCTGGGCGCACGCAAACCCACCGCCAAGCCCGCTGCCAGCCTGGCAGTGCCCAAGGCGGCCGCAGCCAGCAGCACCGCAGCGGCACCGGCAGCCAAGGCCCACAGCCCGGCCCCGGCACCCGCCAAGAATGCGGGGGTCGGTGACGACGACTGGGAGAGCTTCTGAGCGGAGGGGCGGTGGAGGGGGCCATGGAGGAGATGAGAATCTCAACCAAAATGGCCGTTACCGCGCGGCTGGATTGCCTCATTAGCTATCAAAAATAGAGCAAAACCAAGGCAAGGCGGGGCAAAGCAACACAACATCCCAAAAGCACGCACAGGAGGCTCCTCAGGGTGCTTTTTTTGTGTGCATATCAAGCAATAGCCCCGTTCGGTCTCGGGATGGTGCTTGCCTGCCGCTGCGTTGCACAGCGTCGTTCGTTTTGTTACCAGGTTTTTCGGGTTGTATCCAGGCGTAACTCAATGCGCTATGCTGGGCCCGCAACTCCATCGATGGGTTGGCAGGGTAGACCGGCATCCTTACCAGGAGAATTGCCATGAGCCAGTTCAAGATCTCGACCCGCCTTGCTGGATTGCTCGCTGCCCTGAGCCTGTTGGTGCTGCTGGTCGGTGGAGCCGGACTGTTTGGTATGGGGCAGTCCAACGCCGGGCTCAAGACGGTGTATGACGACCGGGTGGTGCCGCTCAAGCAGATCAAGGTAGTGGCGGACATGTATGCCGTCAACGTGGTGGATACGGCCCACAAGGTGCGCGACGGCGCCATGACCCCGGCACAGGGTGTGCAGTCGGTGGTCGAAGCGCGCAAGGCCATTGACACCAACTGGAACGCGTATTTGGCCACCCACCTGGTACCTGAGGAAACCCAGCTGGTCGCGCGCTTCAAGCCGCTGCAGGCCAAGGCAGACGCTGCCACCGACACCCTGCTCGGGTTCTTCAAGTCAGGCGACGTGCCTGCGCTGACCAGCTACGCGGCCAAGGAGATGTACCCTGCCATCGACCCGCTGCAGGACGTGCTGAGCCAGCTGATGCAGGTGCAGCTGGACTACGCCAAGACCGAGTATGACGGCGCCGATTCGAGTTTTCGGACCATCCGGACGATGGTGCTTTCGGGCATTGTGCTGGGCACCTTTTTGGCGGTGCTGGTGGGTGGGGCGACAATCCGGCGGATATCGCGCTCCCTGAACAACGCGGTGCAGATCACCGATTCGGTGGCGCAAGGCGACCTTACAGTGCCTATTCACGGGCGGGGCAGTGATGAGATCGCTCAGCTGTTGGGAGGCCTAGCCACCATGCGCGACAACCTGGCGCATGTGGTCACCGGGGTTCGCAGCAACGCCGAAGGCGTTGCGTCAGCGAGCTCGCAGATCGCCTCAGGCAACAACGACCTGAGCGCGCGCACCGAACAGCAGGCATCGGCGCTGGAGGAAACAGCCGCCTCGATGGAAGAACTGGGCTCCACCGTGCGCCAGAACGCAGACAACGCGCGCCAGGCCAACCAACTGGCGATGAGCGCCAGCACCGTGGCCGTGCAAGGCGGAGACGTGGTGGCCGAAGTGGTCGAGACGATGAAAGGCATCAACGCCAGCAGCAACAAGATAGCCGACATCATCAGCGTCATCGACGGCATTGCGTTCCAGACCAACATCCTGGCGCTGAACGCTGCCGTGGAAGCCGCCCGGGCCGGAGAACAAGGCCGGGGCTTTGCGGTGGTGGCCGGAGAAGTACGCAGCCTGGCAGGGCGCAGCGCAGAAGCCGCCAAGGAAATCAAGAGTCTCATCACCGCCAGCGTTGAACGCGTGGAACAAGGCACAGCGCTGGTCGATAAGGCAGGCGCCACCATGACCGAAGTGGTCGCCTCCATCCGGCGCGTGACCGACATCATGGGCGAGATCAGCGCCGCCAGCAGCGAACAAAGCGCAGGCGTGGGCCAGGTGGGCGAAGCCGTCACACAGATGGACCAGGCCACCCAGCAAAACGCGGCCCTGGTGGAAGAAATGGCAGCGGCTGCCAGCGGCCTGAGCCACCAGGCCCAGGCCTTGGTGGGGGCTGTGGCGGTGTTCAAACTGTCGGCGGATCAAGCGCGGGCCTAGCAGGGTGCTACCTAGGCTGCACATCCTGCCCCCCGCTGCGGCACCCGCCAGCGCGGCGCCTGGGGCGGGGGGCCGCACGGCCTCGAACGCGATCCCAGAAAAGTTTTTGTTTTAAACAGGTTCTCAGGCCATCGCTTTAAACGGACTGCGCGCCTGCAGCTCCTGCAGATAGCCTTCAACCCCCGCGCCCTCGCGCTCCAGGAAACGCTCCACCGCATCGGCAAAAGCCGGGTGGGCCAGCCAGTGTGCGCTGGTGGCCTGCACGGGCAGCAGGGCGCGGGCCATCTTGTGTTCGCCCTGGGCGCCACCTTCAAACCGCTGTACGCCGTGGTCTATGCACCACTGCAGCGGCTGGTAGTAGCAGGCCTCGAAGTGCAGGCAGTCCACACGTTCCAAAGCGCCCCAGTAGCGGCCATAGGCCACCAGGTTTTGGTCTTTTTGGCCGTTACCGCCTGATGGGCTTGCCCCAATAGCTATCAAACTGGTAGCAATAGGGCGCCCATCACGCTCGGCCACAAACAGCAGCCAGGCCTCGGGCATGTGGGCCGCCATGCGGGCAAAGAAGTCCCGTGTGAGGTAGGGCGGGTTGCCGTGTTCGAGGTAGGTGCGCTCGTAACAGCGATAAAAAAAATCCCAGTCGGCCGCGCTGATGTCGGCACCCCGCGACCAGCGGAAGCGGACCCCGGCCTCTGCCACGCGGCGGCGCTCCTGGCGGATCTTCTTGCGCTTGTCCTGGGACAGGCTGGCGAGGAAGTGGTCGAAGTCGGTGAAGTGGTTCGAGCTGCCGCCGGGCCGCCCCAAGGCGGCGAGCGCCCCACGACCCGGCGAAGCCGGGGGCCCTTCCCCAGCCTGGGGCAGCGAGGAGACGCCAGTGCCGAGCGTTGGGGCCACATTTTTCCAGTGAAATTGCACGGTGTGCCGCAGCATCAGGCCCTGCTCAGCGCTGGTCTGCACATCCTCGCCACTCGCAAACAGCATGTGCACCGACGAGACGCCTTCCTGCTTGCACCACTGGCGCACCGCCTGCAGCAGCAGCGCCTGCGTGGCCCCGTCGCGCGCCAGCAGTCGTGCGCCGGGTACGGGCGTGAAGGGCACGGCGACCACGGCCTTGGGGTAGTAGGGCACGCCGTGCTGCTCGTAGGCGCTGGCCCAGGCCCAGTCGAAAACGTATTCGCCGTACGAGTGGTTTTTGAGGTACAGAGGGCAGGCCGCCACCAGGGTGTCGCCCTCCCACAGGGTCATGAAGCGCGGCACCCAGCCCGTGCGGGGCGTGGCGCTGCCGCTCTCGTGCAGGGCGGCCAGGTACTCGTGCCGCAGGAAGGGCGTGGGGTGGCTTTGTTGTGCCAGCAGGGCGTTCCAGGCCGCAGCATCCACGTCCAGCGGGGACGCGAGTACGCGGGCGATAATGGCAGCTTCCTCAGCCATGCGTTCCCCCGTGTTGCCCACCGCAGCCCGGGGCTGCATGGGCGGTATCCAACCCGGCCAAAAGTGCCGACTCCAGTTCCATGACGCTCTCCATTTGCACTGCGCAGCTCAACTTTGTCGTGGGCGACATGCCCGGAAATGCGCAGAAGATCATTGCCGCCGCCCGCGAGGCCCACGCCCAGGGCGCTCGGCTGTTGCTGACCCCCGAGCTGGCCATTTGCGGTTATGCGGCCGAAGACCTGTTCCTGCGGCCCGCCTTCATTGCGGCCTGTGATGATGCCGTGAAAACCGTGGCCCGCGAGACTGCGGGGTTGAAGGGCCTGGCCATCGTGCTGGGCCATCCGCAGGCCCTGGCGCCGGATGCGCCCGCGTTCAGCGCTTGCCACAACGCGGCCAGCGTGCTGCGTGACGGCCACATCGAGCAGACCTACGCCAAGCGCGAGCTGCCCAATTACCAAGTGTTTGACGAGCGCCGCTATTTCGTGGCGGGCACAGAGCCCTGCGTGTTTGAGGTGGAGGGCGTGCGCGTGGGCGTGCTGATTTGCGAAGACGCGTGGTTTGCCGAACCTGCGCGCAGCGCGGCGGCGGCGGGCGCGCAGCTGCTGGCGGTCATCAACGCCTCGCCTTTCCATCTGGGCAAAAGCGCCGAGCGCGAGGCCACCATGCGCGAGCGTGTGGTCGAGACGGGCTTGCCGCTGGTCTACGCCCATCTGGTGGGTGGGCAGGACGAGGTGGTGTTCGAAGGCCGTTCGTTTGCGCTGAACGCCGATGGCTCGGTGGCGGGGCGGGCGCCAGGTTTTGAAGAAAAACTGGTGTTTGCGAGCGTCCATCAAGCGCAAGCAGCTATCAAAATTGAAGCGAACATTGCGCCCGAGAAAAGCCTGGAGGCCGACCTGTGGGACGCGCTGGTACTGGGCGTGCGCGACTACGTGGGCAAAAACGGCTTCCCCGGTGCGCTGCTGGGCCTGTCGGGCGGCATCGACTCGGCCCTGGTGCTGGCGATTGCCGTGGATGCGCTGGGGGCCGACAAGGTGCGCACGGTGATGATGCCGTCGCCTTACACGGCCGACATCAGCTGGATCGATGCACGCGACATGGCAGAGCGCCTGGGCGTGCGTTATGACGAGATCTCCATCAAGCCCCAGTTCGAGGCCTTCAAGGCCGCGCTGGCCAGCGATTTTGCGGGGCTGGCTGAAGACACGACCGAAGAGAACCTGCAGGCGCGCATCCGCGGAACGCTGCTCATGGCGCTGTCCAACAAGTTTGGCGCCATCGTGCTCACCACGGGCAACAAGAGCGAAATGTCCACCGGCTACTGCACGCTGTACGGCGACATGGCGGGTGGCTTTGCGGTGATCAAGGACGTGGCCAAGACGCGGGTGTTTGATCTGGCGCGCTGGCGCAATGCCAACGACCCGTATGGCACGGGCGCCAACCCGATCCCCGAGCGCATCATCACCCGCCCGCCCAGCGCCGAGTTGCGGCCCGACCAGAAGGACCAGGACAGCCTGCCGCCCTATGAGGTGCTGGACGCCATCGTGGCGCGCTACATGGAGAACGATGAGCCCATCGAATCCATCATTGCCAGCGGCTTTGCGCACGCCGATGTGGAGCGGGTCACACGGCTCATCAAGCTCAACGAGTACAAGCGCCGCCAGGCGCCCGTAGGGATTAGAGTGACACGCCGCAGCTTCGGCAAGGACTGGCGTTACCCTATCACCAATAAATTCCGCGCCTGACGGTGGTTTTTTGACCGCTCCGCCGCCGCGCCCCCTGCTTTCCTCTATCTTTCACATCCTTCAGGAGACCCGCCATGAAAATGATCACCGCCGTCATCAAGCCCTTCAAGCTCGAAGAAGTCCGCGAAGCCCTGGCCGAATGTGGCGTGACCGGCCTCACCGTGACCGAGGTGAAGGGTTTTGGCCGCCAGAAGGGCCACACCGAGCTGTACCGTGGCGCCGAGTACGTGGTGGACTTCCTGCCCAAGGTAAAGGTCGAGGTCGTGGTGAAGACTGAAGATGTGGACCGCTGCGTGGACGCCATCGTGAACGTGGCGCGCACGGGCAAGATCGGCGATGGCAAGATTTTTGTGACCGCCGTGGAGCGTGTGGTGCGCATCCGCACTGGGGATCTGGACGACGCGGCGGTCTGACGCTGATGGGTTCCGGCTTTGGCCTGATGAGGCCATGGCCGTAGACCCATCGAGAAAGCAAAAAAAGGGCGGATTCCTCATCCGCCCTTTTTTATGGGTGGCCGCCTTGCTGGGGTCAGATCACATCGCGCAGTGGCACGGGGGCGTGGTCGGGCCCGGCTGACTGCACCAGGGTGCGCAGCAGCGCCTCGGCATCGGCAGACGCGTGCAGCAGGCCCATCTGCCACTCGCCCATGAACCCGCTGGCCACGCTGTGGTTCAGGAAGCCCATCAGGGCGTCGTAGTAGCCCGCCACATTGAGTAGGCCCAGGGGCTTGTCGTGGTAGCCCAGCTGGCGCCAGGTCCACACTTCAAACAGTTCTTCAAAGGTGCCGATGCCTCCGGGCAGGGCGATGAAGGCGTCGCTGCGTTCGGCCATCATGGCCTTGCGTTCGTGCATGGTCTGCACGATGTGCAGCTCGTCGCATGCCCGGTTGGCCAGTTCCTTGTCCACCAGCGCCTGGGGGATCACGCCCACCACACGGCCACCGGCCTGGCGCGTGGCCTCGGCCACGGTGCCCATGAGCCCGCTGCGGCCTCCGCCATAGACCAGCTGGCCGCCATGGCGGCCGATCCAGGTGCCAACGGCCTTCGCAGCATCGGCAAAAGCAGGGTTCTCGCCGGGGCGCGAGCCGCAGTACACACAGACGGAAAAAGCCGGTTCAGCCATGGAAAAACCTCTGGAAAAGAGCTGCAGCCCAGATGCCGATACACAGCAGCAGCGCCAGCAGCACGGCCGCGCTGCCCATGTCCTTGGCGCGCTTGGAGAGGTCGTGCCACTCGGGGCCGATGCGGTCGATGGCGGTCTCGATGCCGGTGTTGAGCAGTTCCACAATCATCACGATCACGACCGAACCGGCGAGCAGCGCCACCTCGACCCAGCTGCGTCCCAGCCAGAGCGACAGCGGCAGCAGCACCATGGCGGCGATGGCCTCCTGGCGGAAGGCTTTTTCGTTCCAGCCGGCGCGCAGCCCTTCGATGGAATAGCCTGCGGCGTGCCAGATGCGGTTCAGGCCTGTGCGGGTCTTCTGGGGGTTGGCAGGAGCTGCCGACGGAGAGGGGGATGCGGGCATGGGCTTATTTTTTCGGGATTTCGTAGTGCATCAGCCGGGTGCCCGCCAGTGCGTCGTGCCAGAACTGCCGGGTGGGGTGAAAGCGGCTCAGGATGGCCCAGATGGCGACCCAGCCGCCCAGCAGCACCAGCACTTCCAGTGCGGGCACGCCAAACAGGTAGGCGGCCAGGGGGGGCAGGAACCACAGCCAGCTCAGTACGTAGCGCAACAGCGCACGCGCCTGGGTGATGGGTCGGCCGTCGAGGCCTACTACCCGGATGTGCCAGGTTTTCTGGGCCAGGGTCTGGCCCTTGGCCCAGAACCAGGTGAAGTAGATACCGAACACCACAAACAGAAACGCCTGCAGCGCATGGCGGTTGTCCATGGCATTGCGGGTCTGGCTGAGCGTGCCAAACAGGTAGCCCGCTATGAACACCACGCCGAACATCAGCATGCCTTCATACAGCCAGCAGGCCATGCGCCGCCACAGGTTGGGCACGGTGGCTTCTGGCAGGGGGGCTAGTGCAGTGCGGGCGTCAGCCTGCGGGGAGTGGGGGGAGGGCGATGCGGGCATTCCAGTTGTCAGGCCTATCGGGGCCGGGCAGGTTGCAAACCTACTGAGGATACAGGCCTGAGGTGTCGGGCGTGACGGGTTGCGGTGCCGCGTGGGCGGGTGACTCGGCCGGGCCCGTGCCCAGGGGCGGCAGCGGGGCAGGCACGGCCACCGGAACGGCCACGGGCGCGGTTTCCACGCCGGTGGCGGTGGATGCAGTGCTGGCGGGCAGAGGTGGGGTGCCCGCCGAAGAAGGCATGGGTATTACGGGGGCGGCCACCCGGGGGCTGTGATCGGTCACAGGGGGAATCTTGGGCGCGTTCGGGCGGCTGGGGTTGGCTTCGGTCGCTGCAGGCACCTGCGCCAGCTTCTTGGGCGAGACGGGGCGCAAGGCCGTGGCTGCACCCGCAGGCTTGGGCACGGCCCGGGCTGCCAGCGCATGGCGCTCTTCCTCGGACAGAGCTAGGTAAGCCTCCCACTGCGCGCGCTTGTCATCCCGTGCCAGCCGGTTGGTGACGGCGTAGTTGAGCCGCGCCTGGTTGCGCTGCTGGGCGCTCAGGCTGGCCCAGTCGGTGATGCGGTCGTGAAACTTCTTTTGCTCGTCTTCCGACAGGGTGGAGTAGTTGGATGCCAGGGTCAGCCAGCGGCGTTTTTGTGCTTCGCTGATGAGGGCCCAACGTTCGGCCAGCGGGTACAAGGCCAGCTTTTGGGGCGTGTTCAGGGTTTCCCAGCCCGGGCCCGATTCAGCCTGGGGCTGCAGGGCCGTGCCCGAAGTGACTGGCGTGCGCGCATTGTTGGGGCTTGCCACGGCGGCTTCTGCACCGGCGGGCAACAGCGTCCCGGGGGCCATGCGCATCTGCATCCACACCTGGCCACCGATGGCCACGAACGCGCCCAGAAGCGCCAAAGCCAGCACAAAGGCTGGCAAGGGGGTGGGAGCGTCGGGGGGGCGTGGGGGCATGCAGTCCTGGTTCAGGCAGTTCAGTTGGCCTGCGCAGAGGTCTTGAGGAATTGTACGAAGCCTGGATCGGCGTAGGCCGCCGGTGGCAGGTCGTCGGTCAACAAGGCCGCATCCACCTCGGCCACATCGCTGGCGCTGTGCTCGTCCTGGGCGGCATTGATAACCACCAGGCCCACCACCAAGGCCAGCAGCGGAACAGCCGACACCAAGGCATTCCACCAGCCGCCGCCCTCGCTGCCCCGGCCCAGGGTGGCCGCAGAGCCAACACCTACCACCACAGTGGCTGGCGCCGTGCGCCGTACAGGGGCGGTCACCTTGCGTTTGGCCAGTGCCTGCATGCGCGAGGCGCGCAGGCGTTCGGAAATGTCATAAGGCAGTTCAGCCGTGCCGCTGGACAGGCGGGCCGTCACGCGCAGCGCAAAACGCTCGGCAGCCGCTTCGGCGGAGGTCGTTGGGTGCTGTGTAGTGTTCTTCATGGCTCGATTCCTTTGGCCTTCAGTGCCTTGCTGAGGGTTTGTATGGCGCGAAAGCAGTGTGTTTTGACGCTGCCTTCCGAGCAGCCCATGGCGGCTGCCGTCTCTGCTACATCCATTTCTTCCCAGTAACGCATGAGGAAGGCTTCCCGTTGACGTGGTGGCAGTTCGGCGATTTCGGCTTCGATGCCGCGAAAGATCTGGGCCCTGCGGGTGAGGTCTTCCGCACTTTCGGCCTTGTCGCCATCGTCCGGGCCGGAGTAGGCTTCCAGCAGATCAAAATCCATGCCATCTTCGCCGGGGCCTTCGAAGTCGCTCATGCTCGAAAACAGTGCATTGCGTGTCTTTTGGCGCCGGAACCAGTCCAGCGTGCAGTTGGACAGTATGCGCTGGTACAGCATGGGCAGCTCTGCTGCAGGCTTGTCCCCGTAGTGTTCGGCCAGCTTGAGCATGCTGTCCTGCACGATGTCCAGCGCCGCTTCCTCATTGCGAACGTGGTAGAGCGAGCGCTTGAATGCGCGCTTTTCTACACTTTTGAGGAAATCGGAGAGTTCTTGTTCGGTGGCCAAGACGGGGCGGTCCGGGGTGGGCGGTGCACAAAACGCTGCGAATTGTGGCTGTCAGGCACCGTAAAGCCTGTGATTATCGCATCCGCAGGGGTTTTTTTCGGCCGGGGTAGGTTTTGAGTGTGTTGCAGTGCGATAATTCGTGTTGCAATTCAAAAGGCAAACGGGTCACGGTCCGGCGGGCAATCATCCCGCTCATGTCCTTGGCCTCAAGTTCTAAGCTGGCTTCACAAGAGCGCGTGCGAGGAGCACCCAAGGTTTTTCGTCAGAGAAATTCACAAAGGTTGATCGATCATGGAAATCTCCAAGGCTGAAATCTCTTCAGCTGCCGCTGCTTCGCAGGGCAACACCTCCCCCGCTTCCGGCTCACAGGACCTCATGGGGTCCGAGATCCTCATCAAGTCGCTTCAGGCCGAGAACGTCCAGTACATCTGGGGCTACCCCGGTGGTGCAGTCCTTTACATCTACGACGCGCTCTACAAGCAAGACACCATCCAGCACGTGCTGGTGCGCCACGAGCAGGCTGCCGTGCATGCCGCCGACGGCTATGCCCGCGCCACGGGTGAAGTGGGTGTGGCGCTGGTCACGTCCGGCCCGGGCCTTACCAACGCGGTGACTGGCATCGCCACGGCGTACATGGATTCGATCCCCATGGTGATCATCTCCGGCCAGGTGCCGACGCCCGCCATCGGGCTGGATGCCTTCCAGGAGTGCGACACCGTCGGCATCACGCGCCCCATCGTCAAGCACAACTTCCTCGTCAAGGACGCCCGCGATCTGGCCGCCACGATGAAGAAGGCCTTCCACATCGCCCGCACCGGCCGCCCTGGCCCCGTGGTGGTGGACGTGCCCAAGGACGTCTCCTTCAAGAAGGTGCCCTACAGCGGCTATCCCACAAGTGTGGAGATGCGCTCTTACAACCCCGTGCGCAAGGGCCACGGCGGCCAGATCCGCAAGGCGCTGCAACTGCTGCTGGCGGCCAAGCGCCCCTACATCTACACCGGCGGCGGCGTGCTGCTGGGCAACGCCACCAACGAGCTGCGCACGCTGGTGGACATGCTGGGCTACCCGGTCACCAACACGCTGATGGGCCTGGGTGCCTACCCCGCGTCGGACCGCAAGTTCCTGGGCATGCTGGGCATGCATGGCACCATCGAAGCCAACAACGCGATGCAGAACTGCGACGTGCTGCTGGCCGTGGGCGCGCGCTTTGATGACCGCGTGATCGGCAACCCCAAGCACTTTGCACAGAACGACCGCAAGATCATCCACGTCGATATCGACCCGTCGAGTATCTCGAAGCGTGTGAAGGTCGATATCCCGATCGTCGGCGACGTGAAGGATGTGCTCACCGAGTTGATCTCCATGATCCGCGAGAGCAGCACCCGTCCCGACACGGGCGCGCTGGCCGCCTGGTGGGACACCATCGAAGGCTGGCGCAAGCGCGATTGCCTCAAGTACGACATGGGTGGCCCCGATGTCATCAAGCCCCAGTACGTGGTCGAGACGCTGTGGAACATGACCAAGGACGCTGACACCTACATCACGTCCGACGTGGGGCAGCACCAGATGTGGGCCGCGCAGTACTATCGCTTTGACGAGCCGCGCCGCTGGATCAATTCCGGCGGCCTGGGCACCATGGGCGTGGGCATCCCCTACGCCATGGGCATCAAGCTGGCCAAGCCGCAATCCGAGGTGTTCTGCATCACTGGCGAAGGCTCGGTGCAGATGAACATCCAGGAGCTGTCCACCTGCCTGCAGTACAACACGCCGATCAAGATTTGCTCGCTGAACAACCGCTACCTGGGCATGGTGCGCCAGTGGCAAGAGATCGAATACTCCGGCCGCTACAGCCACAGCTACATGGATGCGCTGCCCAACTTCGTGAAGCTGGCCGAGGCCTATGGCCACGTGGGCCTGTTGATCGAGCACCCCAAGGATGTCGAGCCCGCCCTGCGCGAAGCCCGCAAGCTCAAGGACCGCACCGTGTTCCTGGACTTCCGGACCGACCCCACCGAGAACGTGTTCCCGATGGTGCAGGCTGGCAAGGGCATTACCGAGATGCTGCTGGGGTCGGAAGACCTTTAAGAAGCGAAATCGGCCTTCTGCGCCTGTCCATCAAGCGCTGATAGCTATTAATTTAATAGCTATTGTTTTTTGACGAATCTATTGCCTGCCGAGTCTGCGCATTACCGTGCGCGGGGGAGGGCAGCGAAAAGAGGAATCTCATCTTATGAAACACATCATTGCTGTCTTGCTGGAAAACGAGCCCGGTGCTCTTTCCCGCGTCGTGGGCCTGTTTTCGGCCCGTGGTTACAACATCGAATCGCTCACCGTGGCGCCCACCGAGGATGCATCGCTCTCGCGCATGACCATCCAGACCACGGGCTCCGACGACGTGATCGAGCAGATCACCAAGCACCTGAACCGCCTCATTGAAGTTGTGAAGGTGGTGGACCTCACCGAAGGTGCCTACACCGAGCGCGAGCTGATGATGGTGAAGGTGCGCGCCGTCGGCAAGGAACGTGAGGAGATGAAGCGCATGGCCGACATCTTCCGTGGCCGCATCATCGACGTGACCGAAAAGAGCTACACCATCGAGCTGACGGGCGATCAGTCCAAGAACGACGCCTTCCTGCAAGCCATCGACCGCACGGCCATCCTGGAAACCGTGCGCACGGGCGCCAGCGGCATCGGCCGGGGCGAGCGCATTTTGCGCGTGTAAGACAATTCACCCCGTTTTTCCCATTTCAACCCCCAACAACGCATTTCAACCGGAGCGACCCATGAAAGTTTTCTACGACAAAGATACCGACCTGAGCCTGATCAAGGGCAAGACCGTGGCCATCATTGGCTACGGCTCGCAGGGCCATGCCCACGCACAAAACCTGAACGACAGCGGCGTGAAGGTGGTGGTCGGCCTGCGCAAGGGCGGTGCATCGTGGGACAAGGTCGGCAAGGCTGGCCTGAACGTGCTGGAAGTCAACGACGCCGTGAAGGCCGCTGACGTGGTCATGATCCTGCTGCCCGACGAAGACATCGCAGCCGTGTACAAGAACAACGTCGAACCCAACATCAAGCAAGGCGCATCGCTGGCCTTCGCCCATGGTTTCAACGTGCACTACAACCAGGTCGTGCCCCGTGCTGACCTGGACGTGTGGATGGTGGCCCCCAAGGCCCCAGGCCACACCGTGCGCAACACCTACACCCAGGGCGGCGGCGTGCCCCACCTGGTAGCCGTGCACCAGGACAAGTCTGGCAAGGCCCGTGACCTGGCCCTGAGCTACGCAGCTGCCAACGGCGGCGGTAAGGCCGGCATCATCGAGACCAACTTCAAGGAAGAAACCGAGACCGACCTGTTCGGCGAACAGGCCGTGCTGTGCGGCGGTGCCGTCGAGCTGATCAAGATGGGTTACGAAACCCTGGTCGAAGCCGGCTACGCCCCTGAAATGGCCTACTTCGAATGCCTGCACGAGCTCAAGCTCATTGTGGACCTGATCTACGAAGGCGGCATTGCCAACATGAACTACTCGATCTCGAACAACGCCGAGTACGGCGAGTACGTGACCGGCCCTGAGGTGATCAACGAGCAGTCGCGCGCAGCCATGCGCAATGCCCTGAAGCGCATCCAGAACGGTGACTACGCCAAGATGTTCATCCAGGAAGGCCGCCTGAACTACCCATCGATGACGGCCCGCCGCCGCAACACCGCCGATCACAGCATCGAGAAGGTCGGCAGCCAACTGCGCGCCATGATGCCCTGGATCGCCAAGAACAAGCTGGTTGACCAGACCCGCAACTGATACTTCCGAGCGAAGCATCCAAAGGCCACTTCTGTGGCCTTTTTTGTTGCCGGGCGCGCCGGTGGGCAGGCGCTACACTGCGGCCTTCGCTTTTTGAGCGTGTGGTGGCCTTCGGGCGCTGCGGGCCCGTGCGAAAAACTATAAATTAAATAGCGGCTTGCGCTTGATGGGCGGGCGCTGGAGGTCTTTTTGATGCATGACGGCAATGAATCCACCGACAACCCTGGTGTGATGGTGCGCAAACGGCGCAAGGGCATTTACATCTTGCCCAACCTGTTCACGCTGGCCGCCTTGTTCGGGGGGTTCTATTCCATTGTCATGGCCATGAATGGTCGCTTCGACATGGCCGCCGTGGGGGTGTTCTGCGCGATGGTGCTAGACAGCCTGGACGGGCGTGTTGCCCGCATGACCAATACGCAAAGCGCGTTCGGCGAGCAGATGGATTCGCTGTCCGACATGGTGTCCTTTGGCGCCGCGCCCGCGCTGATTGCCTATGAGTGGTCGCTGCAGGGTCTGGGGCGCTGGGGCTGGATTGCTGCCTTTGTGTACTGCGCCTGTGCGGCTTTGCGGCTGGCGCGCTTCAATGTGAACACGGGGGTGGTGGACAAGCGCTACTTCCAGGGCCTGCCTTCCCCTGCTGCTGCAGCGCTGGTCGCTGGTTTCATCTGGCTGATGACTGAGTTGGGTGTGCAGCCCGGCGAGGATTCCTGGCTCACCTGGTCGCAGATCACCTGGTTGATGTTCGCTTTTACGCTGTACTCGGGGCTCACCATGGTGACCAACGTGCCGTTCTACAGCTTCAAGGACATCCAGATGAAAAAGAGCGTGCCCTTTGCCGCCATCGTGCTGATTGCGCTGGGTATTGCTGTCATCAACATCCATCCGCCCATCGTGCTGTTCGGTGTATTCGTTTTTTATGGCCTTTCTGGCTACGCCGTGTATGCCTGGCGCAAGGCCAAGGGGCAGCACAGCAGCGTGATCAGCACCTCGACAGACGAACCGGACGAACGCGGGTTGCACAAGTGACAGCCGCTACGGCAGCGCAGTTGTGCTACATTGCGCTGTATGAACATGTTTGCTCTGGCGCTACTGCTACCTCCCCACGGGCGGAGACGGTAGGCGCACGCGCACACTTTTTCCACAAAGGCCCGTATGCATCCGCAACGGGCCTTTTGTTTTGGGCGCCAGAATTTTGACGTTGCGGGTCCCCACCCACCGATACCAGGAGAACAACATGGCTGACAAACTGATCATTTTCGACACCACCTTGCGCGATGGCGAGCAGTCGCCGGGCGCCTCGATGACCAAGGACGAAAAGCTGCGCATCGCGCGCCAGCTGGAGCGCCTGAAAGTGGATGTGATCGAAGCCGGTTTCGCCGCCAGCTCCAACGGTGATTTCGAAGCGGTGCAAGCCATCGCCAACGCCATCAAGGACTCGACCATCTGCTCGCTCTCGCGCGCCAACGACCGCGATATTTCGCGGGCGGCCGAAGCCCTTCGGGGTGCCAACAGTGCGCGGATCCACACGTTCATTGCCACCAGCGCGCTGCACATGGAAAAGAAGCTGCGCATGACCCCCGAGCAGGTGCTGGAGCAGGCCAAGCAATCCGTGCGTTTTGCGCGCAACCTCGTGGCTGACATCGAGTTCAGCCCTGAAGACGGCTATCGCAGCGACCCGGATTTTCTCTGCCGTGTGCTCGAAGCCGTGATCGCCGAAGGCGCCACCACCATCAACGTGCCTGACACCGTGGGCTATGCCGTGCCAGAGTTGTACGGCAATTTCATCAAGACCCTGCGCGAGCGCATCCCCAACAGCGACAAGGCGATCTGGTCAGTGCATTGCCACAACGACCTGGGCATGGCCGTGGCCAATTCGCTCGCCGGTGTGAAGAACGGCGGCGCGCGGCAGGTCGAGTGCACGATCAACGGCCTGGGTGAGCGCGCTGGCAATTGCTCGCTCGAAGAGATCGTGATGGCCGTGAAGACCCGCAAGGACTACTTCGGACTGGATCTGGCCATCGACACCCAGCACATCGTGGCGGCCAGCCGCATGGTGAGCCAGACCACAGGCTTTGTGGTGCAGCCCAACAAGGCCGTGGTGGGGGCGAATGCTTTTGCCCATGCGAGTGGCATCCACCAGGACGGCGTGCTCAAGGCCCGCGACACCTACGAGATCATGCGCGCCGAGGATGTGGGCTGGTCGGCCAACAAGATCGTGCTGGGCAAGCTCAGCGGCCGCAACGCCTTCAAGCAGCGCCTGCAGGAGCTGGGCGTGCAGCTAGACAGCGAAACCGAGATCAATGTGGCCTTTGCCAAGTTCAAGGAGCTGGCTGACCGCAAGAGCGAGATTTTTGACGAGGACATCCTGGCCTTGGTCAGCGACGAGAGCGTGACGGCCGAGAAGGAGCAGTACGGTTTTGTCTCGTTGTTCCAGCAAAGCGAAACCGGCGAGCAGCCCCGTGCACGCATTGTGTTCACTGTCGATGGGCAGGAGGTGCGTGGCGAGTCCGAAGGCAACGGCCCGGTGGATGCTTCGCTCAAGGCCATCGAGACGCATGTCAAGAGCGGCGCAGAGATGGTGCTCTACTCGGTGAATGCGATCAGCGGTTCGACCGAGAGTCAGGGGGAGGTCACCGTGCGCCTGCAGAACAGCGGCCGGGTGGTGAATGGTGTGGGGGCAGACCCTGATATCGTGGTCGCATCCGCCAAGGCTTATCTGAGTGCTTTGAACAAGTTACAAAGTAAAGCCGACCGGGTGGCTGCGCAGGGCTGAGTGACCGACTTATAATTTCACTCACTTTCTGGGAAAGTCGCGCAAGATATTGATCTTGCGCGACTTTTTTTGATTCTGTACACTGCTCAACACTTCTTACCGTTTGGAGCACTTTGATGCACCATCGCCACCGCTCTGCAGTGACTCGTTTTCTCCAGTTTCTGGGCTTCGCCGTCGTGAGTGCAGCTCTCGTCAGCCCCCTGGTACATGCGGGCGAACAAAAAAAAGCCGTTTCCAAAAAGCAGCAGGTAAGTTCGGCAAATGCCAAGCGCGCCGTGGCACCGCGCAAGGCGGCAGCCAACACCAATGCCAAGGCCGTGCGGGTGACTGCCAAGACGGCGAAGGCGCCCACTCGGGTGGCTTTTGTGCCGGCGAGGCAGTCGTTTGGTCAGATTGCGGGCCTGCATGAAGTCAATGATCCGCTGGATCTCAAATCCAGCGTAGCGCTGGTGATGGACCAGGATACGCACGAGGTCCTGCTGAGCAAAAACGATCATGCGGTGCTGCCGATTGCGTCTCTGACCAAGCTCATGACGGGCATGCTCATTTCCCAGGCCAAATTGCCGATGGATGAACCCCTGACGATCACCCAGGACGATGTGGATACCGAGAAAGGCAGCCGCTCGCGCTTGACGGTCGGGACCACGCTGACGCGGGGCGAAATGTTGCATCTGGCGCTCATGTCCAGCGAGAACCGGGCTGCCCATGCATTGGGCCGCACTTACCCAGGCGGGCTGGAAGTTTTTGTGGCCCAGATGAATGCCAAAGCCCGCCTGCTGGGGATGACCGATACGCGGTATGTCGAGCCCACCGGATTGTCCAGCCGCAACCAGTCCAGCGCCCGCGATCTGGCGACCTTGGTGAATGTGGCGCATGGCGACCCATTGTTGCGCGAACTTTCCACGTCCCCGGGCTATGAGGTGGCTGTGGGGCGGAAAACCCTGCAGTACAACAATACCAATGGGCTTGTGAAGAACCCGACCTGGGATATCGGCCTGCAGAAGACCGGCTACATCTCGGAAGCTGGGCGTTGTCTGGTCATGCAGGCTCAGGTGGCCGGGCGCAAGCTGATCATGGTGTTTCTGGATTCGGCGGGCAAGTTCAGCCGCCTGGGCGATGCCGAGCGGGTGCGCCAGTGGGTGGAATCCACGCCGACGCTGGCTGCGCCTTTGCACTCCGCCCGGGGCGGTAACGGCTGACAGGCTTCATCCTCCAGTGCTAAAAAAACACCCGACTGGCAAATCGCCGTCGGGTGTTTTGTTTTGAGGGGGTGATCGCCCGCACTCAGCACTGCCGCTTGGTGGTGTGGCGTGCTTTGGGTGTCTGCGGCTTTCTGCAATAGAAACCAGGGAGGGGCGCAGAAGTTAGCGAAAGTCGCCGTGGCTGCTTGCCGCTATGTCGTGGCTGGGATCGGCGGTGGACACGTGGCCCAGGGCCAGGGATATCTCGTTGGCGGTGGCCTGCAACTTGGGCATCCAGCCCTCATCCAGTCGATCGGCAGGGGCCGAAATGGACAGGCCGGCTACAAGTTTCCCCTGGTCGTCATACACCCCCGCCGCCATGCAGCGTACGCCCAGCTCCAACTCTTCGTTGTCGCGAGCAATGCCGTACTGGCGGGCTTTCGCCAGCTCGCGCTCCAGCACCGGCAATTGGGTAATGCTGTTGCGTGTGTGGCCAGCCAGGCCGGTGCGCGTGGCGTAGGCGCGCACGCGTTGGGGGTCGTCCAGCGCCAGGAATAGTTTGCCCGTAGAGGTGAGGTGCAGCGGCGCCCGGCCCCCGATGGCGCGCACCACCTGCATGCCCGAACGTTCACTGTAAGCTCGCTCCACATACACAATCTCGTCCCCTTGCCGCATGCTCAGGTTGACCGGCTGCTGGATCAGCTTGTGCAGGTTGCGCATGGGGGTCAGGGCGGCGTCGCGCACGCTCAGGCGGGCCTTGACGAGGTTGCCCAGTTCCAGCAGTCGCATGCCCAGCCGGTAGCTGCCGGATTCAGGGCGGTCCACAAACCGGCCAATGGTCAGGTCGTTCAGGATGCGGTGGGTGGTGGACGGGTGCAGGCCCGTCTTTTCGCTGATTTCCTTCAAGGAGATTGCATCTTCACGGGAGGCCAGCACGTCGATCAGCGTAAACATGCGCTCCAGCACTTGAACGCTGGGTTTGACGGGAATGCTGGGATCGATTTTTTTCATGGGCGGCAGTGAAGCAGAAGCCGCTGCATCTTACCTTGTGAAATGTTGCCAGGTGTTCAGGCGCTATGGGGAGGGGGCGCATGCATGCGATGCCACTGGCCCTCGGTGCGGATCTCGTGGGGGTGAAAACGGGCCTTGTAGTTCATTTTGGGGCTGGCTTCGATCCAGTAGCCCAAGTACACATGGGGCAACTCCAGCGAGCGCGCTTGCTCGATCTGCCAAAGGACGTTGTAGGTGCCGTAGCTGCAGTGGGGTTCAGGTTCGTAGAAGGTGTAGACCGCCGACAGGCCGTCATCGAGCACATCCAGGATGGAGACCATCTTCAGGGCCCCGGGCTCTCCTGACGCGTCGGTCTCCCGAAACTCCACCAGCCGCGAGTTGACACGGCTTTGCAGCAGGAACTGGGTGTATTGGTCAATGCTGTCCTGATCCATGCCGCCGCCCGCATGGCGACCGTTCTGGTAGCGCAGGTAGAGCTGGTAGTGCTCGGGCACAAAACACAGGCGCAGCACCCGTGCCTGCAGCCCTGCATGGCGGGCCGCAGCACGCCTTTGGCTGCGATCCGGTTTGAACTCGTGGGCTAGTACCCGGAGGGGTGTGCACGCCTGGCAGCCATCGCAATACGGCCGGTAGGTGAACATGCCGCTTCGGCGAAACCCCTTGGCGACCAGGTCGGAATACAGGTCGCTCTGGATCAGGTGGCTGGGCGTGGCGACCTGCGATCGCGCCTGCCGGTCCGGCAGATAGCTGCAGGGGTAGGGGGCGGTCGCATAGAACTGCAGGGTCTGCAGCGGGAGGTCGTTGAGTTGCGTCATGCCTTGCGGGTCGTGGTGGGCAGCAGCTCGTTCCAGTATACGGGGTCAAACGTCCAGGGGATGGCGGGTTGATTGCGGGCCTTTTCGACCTGCAGGAGGAATTCAGCGCGGGGTATTTCGCGTCCTCCGAGAAACGCCAGATGCCCGGTGTTCTGTTGGCAATCGATCAGGCCGATGCCGTGGTGGCGGCACAGTGCCACCAGGGCCGAGAGCGCGATCTTGGAGGCATCGGTGGCATGGGCAAACATGGATTCGCCAAACACTGCTCGGCCGAGCGCCACGCAGTACAGCCCCCCGACCAGTTCTCCCTGGACCCAGGTCTCGACGCTGTGGGCATGGCCTGCGGCATGAAGTCGGGTATAGGCCTCGACCATCTCCGGCACGATCCAGGTTCCTGCCTGGCCTTCACGCTCTTTGGTGGCACACGCGGTGATGACCTGTTTGAATGCGTGGTCCACGCGGATTTCGCAGTCTTCCTGGGTGCAGAAGGCCTGCAGCGTCTTGCGCAGGGAGCGGTGCAACCGAAACTCGGCGACCGGCAGCACCATGCGCGGGTCTGGTGCCCACCACAGGATGGGCTGCCCGGGGCCATACCAGGGGAAGGTGCCTTGCGCGTATGCGGCGCACAGGTGCTCTACGTCCAGTGCACCTCCGGCCGCCAGCAGGCCAGGTGCGGGGTCTTCAGATCCCCAGGCAAGGGCGGGAGCGGGGAAGGGGTCTTCGATTTCCAGCCAGGGCAGTTGCGGGGGCATGGTGGCTATGCGCAAAGACACCATTGTCTGGCATGCGGCCTCGGGTGCTGGCTGATGCTGTTGTAGGCAAAAAAAATAGCCCCGCACCGAATGACGATGCAGGGCTATTAGTGTGGCTCCTCGACCTGGGCTCGAACCAGGGACCTACGGATTAACAGTCCGGCGCTCTACCGACTGAGCTATCGAGGAATAATCGGTATCTATCTATGTAAAAGGCCCCGCTTCACTCATGCAGGGCCTGCAAAATCTTGGCTCCTCGACCTGGGCTCGAACCAGGGACCTACGGATTAACAGTCCGGCGCTCTACCGACTGAGCTATCGAGGAACAAGACTTAGATTATATACACAAAAAACAGCCCAAAAAGCATTTGCTGTGGGTTTGTGCCATCGGGCTGATTTCGCCGAAGCCATTCGAGTACCGCAGCCGGGCTGTCACGAGGGCTCGGGGCGGCGCCACAGCCAGGCCAGCACGCAGGCCATGCTCCCGATGGCCACCGCCACGACCCATGGGCGTGACACCGTCAGCAGCAGCACCACGGCACTCAAGGACATCACGAGGGCGGCGCTCCATTTGGCTCGGCGGCTGACCTTGCCGCCCTGGGCCCAGTTGCGCAGCAGTGGGCCAAACAGCCGGTGGTGCCACAGCCAGCGGTACAGCCGTGGCGAGCTGCGCGCCGCAGCCCAGGCCGCCATCAGGATGAAAACGGTGGTGGGCAGGCCGGGAACGACCACACCAATCGCGCCCATTACCAAGCACAACACCGCGAAGCTCTGCAGGAGCCAGCGCACAGGCCAGGGCAAGGGCCGTGGCGAAGGCTCGGGAGGCTCGGGGATGGAGTCGTCTGGGGGCGTCGTGGCCATGGGGGTATTGTGAAGGGGTTGGGAGGGGTGAGTGCTGCGCGGTGGCTGCCCACGCGCTATGCTGCATGTGCCCCGTAGGCCCGCGCGCATCACCGCATGGGCCTCTGCTCAAATTCCTGTTCATTCAATGACCATCCACACCATCCTGAAGATGGGCGACCCGCGCCTGCTGCGCGTGGCCCAACCCGTGACCGAGTTTGACACCGACGCCCTGCACCTTCTTGTGCGGGACATGTTCGACACCATGCGGTCCGTCAGCGGCGCGGGCCTGGCGGCGCCCCAGATCGGGGTGGATCTGCAACTGGTGATCTTTGGCGCCAACGACCGCAACCCGCGCTACCCGGACCGGCCTCTGGTGCCCCCGACCGTGTTGCTGAACCCGGTCATCACCCCTTTGGGAGAGCAGGAAGAGGAAGACTGGGAAGGATGTCTCTCGGTGCCCGGTCTGCGCGGCAAGGTGCCGCGCTGGTCCCGCATCCGCTACACCGGCTTTGATCCGTACGGCGATCCCATCGACCGCACCGTGGATGGTTTCCATGCCCGCGTGGTGCAGCACGAGTGCGACCACCTCATCGGAAAGCTGTACCCGATGCGGGTGCGGGACTTCACGCAGTTCGGGTTTACCGAGGTGCTGTTCCCGGAAATCAGCGCCACGGAAGACGACTGACGGAGGGGGCGCAGGGCCGGTGTCAGGACGACAGCTCGCGCAGCAGTTCGGTCTCGATCTGAATCTGCCGTGCGTTGTTCTGCAACTCGGGGCCCTGGATGAGGAAGGTGTCTTCCACCCGCTCTCCCAGTGTGCTGACCTTGGCCAGCTGCACGCTCAGGTGGTGCTGCGCCAGGATGCGTGCCACCAGGTAGAGCAGGCCCGCGCGGTCGCTGGCCGATATCGCGAGCAGCCAGCGCTGCGCCTTTTCATCGGGCCGCAGGGTGACGCGGGGTGCGACCGGGAAGCTCTTGACCCGGCGCGAAACCCGCTTGCGCGCGGGCTCTGGCAGCGGGCCGCCTTCCTCGATCACGCGCATCAGATCGCTCTCGACCATGTGGGTCAGCTCACGGTAGTGCCCGGGCTGTTCAGATGCCGAAGAGGCCACGACCTGGAAGGTATCAAGCGCATAGCCGTTGTTGGCGGTGTGCACGCGCGCATCCAGGATGCTGAAGCCCACGCGGTCGAAGTAGCCGCAGATGCGGGCAAACAGGTCGGCCTGGTCGGCGGCATACACCATCACCTGCAAGCCATCGCCGGCCAGTGACTGGCGTGCACGCACCACCGGTTTCGCCGTGCCCACATGGCGCGACAGGTGGCGTGTGTGCCAGGCAATGTCGGCCGCGTCATGGCGCATGAAATAGCTCACGTCGAGCGTGGCCCACAGCGCCTTGTGGGCCTCGAATGGCAGGGCGTTGAGCGCCAGCAGCACCAGGGCCTCGCGCTTCCGAGCCTCGATCTCGGCGGCCGCATCGGGCGCACGGCCACCCAGGGTGCGCAGCGTGGCGCGGTACAGGTCTTCCAGCAGCTTGCCTTTCCAGGCGTTCCAGACCTTGGGGCTGGTGCCGCGGATGTCGGCCACCGTGAGCAGGTACATGGCCGTGAGGTTGCGCTCGTTGCCCACGCGGCGCGCAAAAGCACCGATCACGTCGGGGTCGCTCAGGTCCTGCTTTTGTGCCACGGTGCTCATGGTCAGGTGCTCGCGCACCAGGAATTCGATGAGCCGGGCGTCCTTGCGGTCCACGCCGTGCTGTCGGCAAAAGCGCCGGACTTCTTCGGCGCCAATCTGCGAGTGGTCGCCCCCGCGCCCCTTGCCAATGTCATGGAACAGGGCGGCCACGTACAGGATCCAGGGCTTGTCCCACCCGCCAGCCAGCTGCGAGCAGAACGGGTACTCGTGCGCATGCTCGGCCATGAAGAAGCGGCGCACATTGCGCAGCACCATCAGGATGTGCTGGTCCACCGTGTAGACGTGGAACAGGTCATGCTGCATCTGCCCCACGATGCGGCGAAACGGCCACAGGTAGCGCCCCAGCACCGAGGTCTGGTTCATCAGCCGCACGGCGTGGGTGATGCCGGAGGGCTGCTGCAGGATGCGCATGAAGGCATCGCGGTTGACCGGGTCGCGCCGGAACGCGCTGTCCATCACTCCGCGCGCGTTGTACAGCGCTCGCAGGGTGCGCGCTGACAGGTCCTTGAGCCCCACCGTGGTCTGGTAGAGCAGAAAGGTCTCCAGGATCGCGTGCGGGTCGCGGGTATACAGATCGTCACTGGCCACCTCGATCAGGCCCGCCTTCTCAAAGAAGCGTTCGTTGATCGGGCGCGGTTCGTGCGTCGATGGGCTCAGTCGCTCCTCGATGTTGAGGAGCAGGATCTGGCTGAGCTGCGACACGGCCTTGGCCGCCCAGTAGTAGCGGCGCATCAGGCTCTCGCTGGCGCGCATGGGCAGGCGCGAGCCATCGGGCGCCTGCGAGCGGTAGCCAAACGATTCGGCCACGGCGGTCTGCAGGTCGAACACCAGGCGGTCTTCGTGCCGCCCGGCCGCTGCATGCAGGCGGGCGCGGATGAGGCAGAGCAGCGCCTCGTTGCGCTCAATCTGGCGCACTTCAAAGGCCGTGGCCATGCCGCTGGCGGCCAGCTCTTTCCAGTTGCGGCCCAGGCCTGCGGCTTGTGCTACCCACAGGATCATCTGCAGGTCGCGCAGCCCGCCGGGAGATTCCTTGCAGTTGGGTTCGAGCGAGTAGGGTGTGTTCTCGTACTTGGTGTGGCGCTGGCGCATCTCCAGCGTCTTGGCCACCAGGAAGGCCTCGGGGTTCATTTGCGCGCGGTACTGGCGCTGGAACTCGGCAAACAGCGCAGCGTTGCCGCACACCAGGCGGGATTCGAGCAGCGAGGTCTGCACGGTGACATCGCCGGCGCTCTCTGCCAGGCATTCGGCCACGGTGCGCACGCTCGATCCGATCTCCAGTCCCGTGTCCCAGCAGCTGCCGATGAAGCCCTCCAACTGCGCGCGCAACGCACTGCCCGCCTCGGGCGCGGCGCCGTCGGGCAGCAGCAGCAGGACATCGACATCGGAGTAGGGGAACAGCTGGTCGCGCCCGAAGCCGCCCACCGCCACCAGGACCATGTCGTCGGGCAGCTGGGCACGTTGCCACAGCGTGTGCAGCAGGTTGCCTGCCAGCGATGACAGCTTGCGCAGCACCACGCGGATGACGCGTGTCGATGCGCCTGTGGATTTCATGGCCGCCAGCAGGGCGGCCTTGTCACTGCGGTAGGCGTCGCGCAGGGCATGGAGTTCAGTCATGGTCGGTGTGTGCTGTGGGAGGCCATGCAAAAAGCCATGCAAGAGTTGTGCGCGCCGGTCTGTGCCAGGGGCTGTGCGCCTCGCAGGTCAGGTCTTGGTCGCGGTCACGAAGGCGGGCAGTGGCGGCGAGCCGGCCGACAGTGTCATCACTTCGTAGCCAGTCTCGGTGACCAGCACCGTGTGCTCCCACTGGGCCGACAGGCTGTGGTCCTTGGTCACGATGGTCCAGCCGTCGTTGCCGAATTCCTTTACCTCACGGCGGCCCGCATTGATCATGGGCTCGATGGTGAAGACCATGCCGGGCACAAGCTTTTCGAGCGTGCCAGGGCGGCCATAGTGCAGCACCTGGGGCTCTTCGTGGAACTTCTGGCCAATGCCGTGGCCGCAGAACTCGCGCACGATGGAAAACCCGTGGCCTTCTGCAAACTTCTGGATGGCGTGGCCGATGTCGCCCAGATGCGCGCCGGGCTTGACCTGTACGATGCCATGCCACATGGCTTCAAACGTGAGGGCCGTGAGGCGCTTGGCGGCAATCGAGCATTCGCCAATCAGGTACATGCGGCTGTTGTCGCCGTACCAGCCATCCTTGGTGATCACGGTCACGTCCACGTTGACGATATCGCCCTTCTTGAGCGGCTTGTCGTTGGGGATGCCGTGGCACACCACATGGTTGACCGAGGTGCACAGCGAAGCCGGGTAGGGCGGGTAGCCGGGCGGCTGGTAGCCCACGGTGGCCGAGATGGTGCCTTGCTGGGCCATGCATTCGGCGCCCAGGCGGTCGATCTCTTTGGTGGTGATGCCGGGCTTGATGTGGGGGGCGATGTAGTCCAGCACTTCGGAGGCCAGGCGGCAGGCCAGGCGCATGCCCTCGATGTCCTCAGCGCTTTTGATGGTGATGCTCATCCCCGGATTATCCCATTGGCCCCCGCGCCACGCAGGCGGTGCAGCCATGCCCGGTAAAATGCTGGGCTCCGGTCCTGGCTGCACGCTGGCGCCCGGAGCCACCCTCTACCCCTGACACCCCCCAACAGGCCGCTACCGTGACCTTGCACATGACCACGCTGGCGGGCGGCAACGCCCTCAGCTCCTTCCGCGCCCAGCAACTTCAACCCGCCCTGGAGGCGATCCACCCCAAGATCAGCGGCATTGCAGCGCGTTTCGTGCACCTGGTCGCCACCGATGCGGCCCCCACACCCACTGAGCAAGAACGCCTGGCTGCGCTGCTGACCTACGGCGACCCGTACGCAGGCCCCGAAGACGGCGCCGTGCTCATCGTCACGCCCCGCCTGGGCACGCTGTCGCCCTGGGCCTCCAAGGCCACCGACATTGCTCGCAACTGCGGCATCGCCATCCGCCGCGTGGAGCGCATCACCGAATACCGCATCAGCCTCAAGGCAGGCCTGCTGGGCAAGACGCCGGAGCTGACCGCCGAGCAACTGGCCCAGGTGTCCGCCCTGCTGCACGACCGCATGACCGAGTCCGTGGTGGCCGACCGCAGCGCCGCCGCTGCCCTGTTCACCGAACTGCAGCCCGCGCCCATGGAGCATGTGGATGTGCTGGCCGGTGGCCGCGCTGCCCTGGAGGCCGCCAACACCCGCTTCGGCCTTGCTCTGGCCGATGACGAAATCGACTACCTCGTGACCGCGTTCACGGGCCTCAAGCGCAACCCCACCGACGTGGAACTGATGATGTTCGCGCAGGCCAACAGCGAACACTGCCGCCACAAGATCTTCAACGCCCAGTTCACCATCGACGGTGTGGCCCAGGACAAGAGCCTGTTCGGCATGATCCGCAACACCCACCAGCTGGCGCCGCAGCACACAGTGATCGCGTATTCGGACAACGCCTCGGTGATGGAAGGCCACCAGGTCGAGAGATTTGTGGCAAAAATGGCCGCTACCGCGCATCCATCAAGCGCTAATAGCTATCAAAAAAGTAGCGTTACCCAGCATGTGCTGATGAAGGTGGAAACCCACAACCACCCCACGGCCATCTCGCCTTTCCCAGGCGCCTCCACCGGCGCGGGCGGCGAGATCCGCGACGAGGGCGCCACCGGCCGGGGCTCCAAGCCCAAGGCGGGCCTCACGGGCTTCACCGTCTCCAAGCTCTGGGGCAGCACCGTGGGCAAGCCTGAGCACATCGCCAGCCCGCTGCAGATCATGGTCGAAGGCCCTCTGGGCGGCGCGGCGTTCAACAACGAATTCGGCCGCCCCAACCTCAACGGCTACTTCCGCGAGTACGAGCAGAACGTAGGCGGCGTGCAGCGTGGCTACCACAAGCCCATCATGATCGCGGGCGGTGTGGGCGTGATCGACGCCGAGCTGACGAAGAAGATCGAATTCCCCGCTGGCTCGCTGCTGATCCAGCTGGGCGGCCCCGGCATGCGCATCGGCATGGGCGGCAGCGCTGCCAGTTCCATGGCCACCGGCACCAACGCGGCCGAGCTGGACTTTGACTCGGTGCAGCGTGGCAACCCCGAGATCGAGCGCCGCGCGCAAGAAGTCATCAACCACTGCTGGGCCCAGGGCACCGACAACCCCATCCTGGCGATCCACGACGTGGGTGCAGGCGGCTTGTCCAACGCCTTCCCCGAGCTGACCAACGACGCAGGCCGTGGCGCACGTTTTGACCTGCGCGCCGTGCAGCTCGAAGAGTCGGGCATGGCGCCCAAGGAAATCTGGTCCAACGAATCGCAAGAGCGTTATGTGCTGGCGATTGCGCCCGAGTCGCTGGAACAGTTCAAAGCCTTTTGTGAACGCGAGCGCTGCCCCTTTGCCGTGATCGGCACGGCCACTGAAGAGCGTCAGCTGGTGCTGCACGACCCCGCTGCCACGGCCGAAGACCAGAAGCTGCCCGTGGACATGCCCATGAACGTGCTGCTGGGCAAGCCGCCCAAGATGCACCGCGATGTGAAGACCGTGGAGCGCCAGTTCGCGCCGATGGATTTGACCGGCGTGCCGCTGCAAAAGGCCGTGATCGACGTGCTGGCCCACCCCACCGTGGCGTCCAAGCGCTTCCTCATCACCATTGGCGACCGCACGGTGGGTGGCCTCAGCCACCGCGACCAGATGGTCGGCCCCTGGCAAGTACCTGTGGCCGATTGCGCCGTGACCCTGGCCGACTACAAGGGTTTTGCGGGCGAGGCGATGAGCATGGGCGAGCGCACGCCGCTGGCCGCCATCAACGCGCCCGCCTCGGGCCGCATGGCCGTGGCCGAGGCCATCACCAACCTGCTGGCTGCTCCCATCGAGCTGCCGCGCGTGAAGCTGTCGGCCAACTGGATGGCCGCCTGTGGCGAGCCCGGCGAAGACGCCGCGCTGTACGAAACCGTGAAGGCTGTGGGCATGGAGCTGTGCCCCGCTCTAGGCGTGTCCATCCCCGTGGGCAAGGATTCGCTGTCCATGCGCACGCAGTGGAGTGAAGGCGCGGACAAGAAGAAGGTCACCTCACCCGTCAGCCTGATCGTGAGCGCCTTCGCATCGCTGTCCGACGTGCGCGGCACGCTCACGCCACAGCTCAACGCCACTGAGGCCGACACCGCGCTGGTGCTGATCGACCTGGGCAAGGGCCAGAACCGCATGGGAGGCAGCATCCTGGGCCAGACGCTGGAGCAAAGCGGCAACATGGTGCCCGATGTGGACGACCCCCAAGACCTGGTCAACTTGGTCAACGCCGTGAACGCACTGCGCGCCAAGGGCCAGATCCTGGCCTACCACGACCGCAGCGATGGCGGCCTGCTGGCCGCAGCGGCCGAAATGGCATTTGCGGGCCACGTGGGCGTGGCGCTCAACGTGGACATGCTGGTGACTGAGGGCGACGGCATCAGCGACAGCCGCATGGAAACCGGTGACGCCAAGAACTGGGCGCAGCAGGTCAGTGCCCGCCGTGAAGAACTGACGCTCAAGGCGCTGTTCAACGAAGAGCTGGGTGTGCTGCTGCAAGTGCGCACCGCCAAGCGCAACGATGTGATGCAGGTGCTGCGCGAGCATGGCCTGTCCAAATTCAGCCATTTTGTGGGCAAGACCCGCCCTGTGTCGTCCGAAATCGACGCGGGCAAGGGCGAGCTGCAGGTCTGGCGCGATGCCAAGGCCGTGTTCAGCGCACCGCTGGCCGACCTGCACCAGGTGTGGGATGCGGTGAGCTGGAAGATCTGCCAGCAGCGCGACAACCCCGCCAACGCCGACGCGGAACACGCGGCGGCGGGCGAGCCCACCGACCCGGGCATGCACGTGCACCTCACGTTCGACGCAGCCGAGAATGTCGCTGCGCCGTACTTGAATTTGGCCAAACCCAAGGTCGCCATCCTGCGCGAGCAGGGCGTGAACTCGCACATCGAGATGGCCTACGCCTTCACCGAGGCAGGCTTCGAGGCCTACGACGTGCACATGACCGACCTGCAAACTGGCCGCGTCAAGCTCGAAGACTTCAAGGGCGTGGTTGCCTGCGGCGGCTTCAGCTATGGCGACACGCTGGGTGCGGGCATTGGCTGGGCTCGGTCCATCACCTTCAACCCGGTGCTGGCGGCACAGTTCCAGGGCTTCTTCGGTCGCACCGACACGTTCGGCCTGGGCGTGTGCAACGGCTGCCAGATGTTTGCCGAGCTGGCCGACATCATCCCCGGCGCACAAGGCTGGCCGCGCTTCACCACCAACCAGAGCGAGCGTTTCGAGGCCCGCCTCTCGCTGGTGGAAGTGCTGGAGTCCCCCAGCCTGTTCCTGCAGGGCATGGCTGGCAGCCGCCTGCCGATTGCCGTGGCGCATGGCGAGGGTTATGCCAACTTCAAGTACCGGGGCAACGCCGACAAGGCGATTGCCGCCATGTGCTACGTGGACAACCACGGCCGTGCCACCGAGCAGTACCCCTTCAACCCCAACGGCAGCACGGGTGGCCTGACGGCCGTGACCACCGCCGATGGCCGCTTCACGGCCATGATGCCGCACCCCGAGCGCGTGTTCCGCAACGTGCAGATGAGCTGGACCAGCGAGGACCAGGCGCAGTACAGCGGCTGGATGCGCATCTGGCGCAATGCGCGCAAGTGGGTGGGGTGAGCAGGTACAACCCCCTGAGCGGCTGCGCCGCTTCCCCCTTCTCTCGATTCGCTGCGCGAATCGGGAAGGGGGACGCAGCCCTCGCTGCGGGGCGGCCCTTGCTCGGCTGCTCTGGCGCTGGGGCAGCGCGTTTTCGATGGATGCGGTAGGGCGCTTGCGCTCCTTGGAAGGCTTACAGAAAGAGCTGGACTGGCACGCTTTGCAGGCGACGTGCAACGGGGCTTCGGCCCCGTTTTTCATGGGGCGTTGATATCAGCAGGATTGACGCGGGTCATTGCTATAGTCGGCGCTTTTCATCCATTCCAAGGACCTCCCATGGCTTCTGGCAGCCTGCTTGCCCTGCTCGACGATATCGCCACCATTCTGGACGACGTGGCCGTGATGACCAAAGTGGCGGCCAAGAAGAGTGCGGCCATGGCGGACGATGTGTCCGTGATGACCAAGGTGGCGGCGCAGAAGACCGCAGGGGTGCTGGGGGACGACCTTGCGCTCAATGCGCAGCAGGTGACCGGGGTGCGTGCCGAGCGCGAGATCCCGGTGGTGTGGGCCGTGGCCAAGGGCTCGATGATCAACAAGGTCATCCTGGTGCCCGCCGCGCTGCTCATCAGCGCATTTGCACCCTGGGCCGTGACGCCGCTGCTGATGGTGGGGGGCGCTTTCCTGTGTTTTGAGGGCTTTGAGAAGGTGGCGCACAAGCTGCTGCACGCACCGCACGAGGACGCTGCCGAGCACGAAAGCCATGCCAAAGCCAACGCCAACCCGGCGGTAGACCTGGTGGCGTTCGAAAAAGACAAGATCAAAGGTGCTGTGCGCACCGACTTCATTTTGTCGGCCGAAATCATTGCCATCACCCTGGGCACCGTGGCCACCGCGCCTTTTGCGCAGCAGGTGGCCGTGCTGTCGGGCATCGCCATCATCATGACCGTGGGGGTTTATGGCCTGGTGGCGGGCATCGTCAAGCTCGACGACCTGGGCCTGTGGCTCAGCAACAAGGCCAGCAGCACGGCGCGGGCGCTGGGCGCGGGCATTGTGCGGGCGGCGCCCTGGCTGATGAAGGGTTTGTCCGTGGCGGGCACGGCGGCCATGTTCCTGGTGGGCGGCGGTATTCTGGTGCACGGCGTGCCTGCGCTGCACCATGCCGTCGAGGCCGCCGCCAACGCCGCAGGCCAGTGGCCCGCAGGCGGGGTGTGGAAGGTGGTGGCCGAGAACCTGCTCAACGCGGTGGTGGGCATTGTGGCTGGTGGCTTGGTGCTGGCGGGTGTCACGCTGGTGCAGCGCCTGCGCGGCAAGTCCACAGCGTAAGAACGTGTTTACGATCTTTTCGGGGCCGCGTTGGGGCGCAATCGGGATGAGTGGATGCTTCGGATGCGCCGCATGGGCTCGTGCCCATGCAAGCAGTCGAGGCGTCCAATCGCCCGATTTCGCCCCAACCCTTCGGGCAAGTGCCTTGCCGGGCGGTCTGCAGCGTTGCGGCGCTTGTGGATAGCCAAGCTATCCACTGCACCCCGCGCCTTGCATCCCATCCCGGCAAGGTACTTGCGCGGCCCTGAAAAGCTCGTAAACACGTTCTAAGAATGGGCATGTCTTGATGTAGGTCTAAGGGTTAGTACCAAGGCCTTGAGTTAAGGCAAGGCCGGTGGGCAGGTGCAGCGGTTCAATACATGCACGGGGGTCGTCCCCGTCCAACCGATGCGTAATCACCATGAAAAAGAACCTGCTGGCTGTAGCTGCCCTGTGTGTCCTGTCTTCCGGCGCTGCCCTGGCGCAACAGGCTGAAGGCCCCTGGATGGTCCGTGCACGTGCGGTGCACCTGGACAGCGCCAACAAGGACAGCACACCCCTGGGCCTCACGGTCAACAACAAGGCGATTCCTGAAGTCGATATCACGTACTTCTTCAACAAGAACATCGCGGCCGAGCTGATCCTCACGGTGCCGCAAAAGCACACGCTCAGCGCGGGTGGCGCAGCCATTGGCACGCTCAAGCACCTGCCACCGACACTGCTGGCGCAGTACCACTTTGATGCACCCGGCTTCAAGCCCTATGTGGGCGCAGGCCTGAACTACACGCGTTTCTCCAGCGTGAACCTGCCTGCCGGTGTGAACATCGATCGCAACAGCTTTGGCCCCGCGCTGCAGGTGGGTGTAGACATCCCGCTGGCCAAGAATCTGTACCTCAACTTTGACGTGAAGAAGGTCTTCATCAAGACCGATGTGACTGCGGGTGGTGCCAAGCTGGGCACCTTCAAGGTAGACCCTGTTCTGGTGGGCGTGGGTCTGGGTTGGCGCTTCTAAGAGGCAGTTCTCCATCGCTTCGGTGATGGCGGCAGCTTCTGGCGGCGCCGTTGCAGCGGCGCTGGTCAGCTCACACCGCGGCGGTACAACGCCAGTGAGGCGGCCAGCGCCAGCAATGCGCCCCCGCAGCAGCGGTCCAGCCACCGCACCGCACGGCGGTGCAACAGCCGGATGGCGCGTGCACCGACCAGCGCATAGGCCAGCATTACCACACCATCGAGGCTGGCAAACACCACCGCAATGGCCGCGTACTGTGGCCACTGCGGTGCATTGGCGTTGATGAACTGTGGCAACAGCGCCGAGCAGAAAAGATAACACTTGGGGTTGGTGACAGCCACCAGAAACGAGCGCAGGAAGATGCTGCGCGGCGCGGCTGCCGCCCCCACGGTGCTCGGGGCGCCCCCTGCGGATGCAACGTCCAGGCCTCCTTGCGAGCGCAGCAGCCGCCACCCCAGCCAGGCCAGATAGGCGGCCCCCAGCCACTTCACCACCGAGAACCAGAACTCCGACGCGGCCAGCAACGCGCCCAGCCCCAGCGCCACGGCGCCTACGAGCACGAAGTCGGATGTCATCGCGCCCAGCATGCCCGGCAGTGCGCGGCGCACGCCGTAGCGCGCGCCATTGGTCAGCGCCAGCAGCACAGTGGGACCCGGCGTGGCAATGGCCACCAGTGCCACCAGCGAGAAGACCAGCAGGGTGGCAAGTGTCATGCAGCCACCCCGCAACCCTGCCCGGGTTTCACGTTGCCGATGCGGGCGCTAGTGCCGCCGGGCCATCGATTCCCGTGGCTCTTTGTGCTGTGGCTGGGCATGGAGGGCATGGCATGGTTTGTTCGGGAAGGATGGGCCCAGCGTAGGCCGCAGGAAGCCCCCTCACAAGGCACAGATGCCGCTGTTTCGGGCAGTACACCTGCTCTTCTGAGCGCTGGCGCCCCTAGGGCTGCCCGCGCATGCCCTGCGGCGGTGCCAGCACCACATCGGCCCCCCTCATGCGTGCCCACAGCCAGGGCAGGGCGGTGGCCAGGTCGGGCCGCTGCCACTGCTGGGTGGTGGGGCGCTGGCCCCCAGCCATCTCAGCCGGGGTGCCCAGGTTGAAGTGGAAGGTGTAGGTGGGCTCGTTGCCCATGCGCAGGTCGGTGATAAAGACCTCGCCCTCGGCCTCGCTCATCTTGAAGAATCCGTGGCTGAACCTTGCCACGCGGTCCACCAGCGTGTTGCCCTGGTGGCGCGCATACAGGGCCTCCCCGCGTTCATGGGCGGTCCAGCGCACGGGTCGGTCGCCGTCCAGCAACCCGTAGTAGCCCTCGTAGTAGTGCGTGGGCGTCACGGCCACGGCGCGCCACAGCAGGGTGTTGAAGGGCGCGGGCGTGACCAGCAACTTCCCGGGCGCCAGCTGCGGCACCGGGGCGTGCGCCAGAAACCGCTGCGTGGCCATCTGCTGCGCGGCCACGCTCCAGCCCAGGTAGGCCGTGCTCAGCACCAGCCCGGCGCGCACCCAGCCAATGCCCCGCCCGTGGCGCATCAGCAGCGCCAGCAGCACGCCCAGCAGCAGCGGCAGGGTGTAGAGCGGGTCGATGATGAACACGCTGCCCACCGCATAGGGCGTGTGGGTGAAGGGCAGCAGCAGCTGCGTGCCATACACCGTCATCCAGTCGAGCAAGGGGTGGGTGATCAGCGCCAGCCACAGGGCCAGCCACCAGCGGCTGAACAGGCCTGGCTCCCGGTGCAGGCGCGACACCAGCCAGGCCAGCGGCGCCGACAGCAGGGTGAGGTAGAGCAGGGCATGGCTCTCCGAGCGGTGCAGCACCATGTTGAGGATGGCGTCGCCATGGTCGATCAGTGCGTCCAGGTCGGGCAACGTGCCAGCAATGCCGCCCCAGAGCGCGGCCTTCCACACGGCGGTGCGGCGGCCCAGGGTGGCGATGCTGACGGCAGAGCCCAGAACGAGTTGGGTGACGGAATCCATGCGGTGGAGCAGGTGAGCAGAGCAGAGGGGTGGTGGATTGTGGCGGGTGGCAGCCCATCAGGCCTGCACCACCAGCGCAAACTCGGCCCGCATGCCATCGGCCGACGGCGCAAACGGCACTGTGAGGGCCGCACGCTCTGCCGCGCCCAGGCGGCTCCAGAGGAAGTCGCTCGTGTTGCCCGGGTCGCCCGCCACATACATCTGCGTGGTCAGCAGCTCGCGATCGGGCAGGCGCACCTTAAAGTGGATGTGGGGCGTGCGCCCCGTGTAGGGCGCGGGCCGGATGGTGCGGAAGCGGTAGCGCCCGTCGCGGCCCAGCACCACGCGGCCAAAGCCCTGGAAGGCCGGGGCCGCCTTGTTGCCGTCACCGGGGTGGTGGTAGTGGCCGTCTGCATCGCACTGCCAGATCTCGACCGTGCCACCCGCCAGGGGCACCCCCTGCGTGTCGGTGACCCGGCCCTCCACCCACACGGGCTGTCCGTCCACATAGCGCATCAGGCCGTTGCGCAGCAGGTCGCCGTCACTGTCCGACGGGAACCGGACCGGGTAGTACGGCCCTTCGGTCTGGCGTGGTGTGGGAGCCAAGGCCCCTTGCGCCATGGCGGCGGGCACCAGGGCCGGGGCCGCCACCAAGGCGCTGCCCCACAGTCCCTGCCGCAGCAGGCGCCGCCGCGTGGGCCCTGCGGCCGGGGCGGGGCGTGTGTCGATGCCCAGTGAGGGGCCGCTGTATGGGCTGGATGGCGTTGAGCCGGTGTGGATGGGCATCGGGCACTCCTGCAAAAAAGTGGGCACAGCGGCGTTGGAGCGGGGCACTGGGCGAAAGTGCCCAAAAAATTGCAATGGGATACCGTGCCAGGCGTGGGCTGCGGCAGAAACGGCATGCACACAATGTCATCCAGGCGGCGCACAATGGCCCGCTGGCGGTGGGGTGATTGTTTGATACCTCCGCCCGGGTGCGGGATGGTCTGCTGGAGCCCACAGGGTCCCGGGGCCGTTCTGTTGGATGAACCTGCGGTGCATGTGCGCCGCGTGAGACGCCTCGACACAACCCATGCCTTTGCCCAGCCCCACCGACGACATCACGCGTGGCCTGAACCAGCGGCCCGCGAGCATTTCGCCCAAGTATTTCTACGACCAGCATGGTTCCCGCCTGTTCGAGGAAATCACCCGCCTGCCCGAGTACTACCCCACCCGCACCGAAACCGCGCTCATGCACCAGCATGCGGCCGACATCGCGCGTGCCGTGGGGGTGGGGCGCACGCTGGTCGAGCTGGGCGCGGGCAACTGCCAGAAGGCCCGCACCCTGTGCCGGCTGGTGCAGCCCGCGTGTTTTGTGGGGGTGGACATTTCTGCCGACTTTTTGCAGGCTGCGGTGCAGGGCCTGCGTGACGACTTCCCGGGCCTCGATGCACGGGCCGTGGGTGGCGACATGACGCAGGGCGTGGCCCTGCCCGACGACATTCCGCGCACCGGGCGGCTGGTGTTCTACCCCGGTTCGTCCATCGGCAACTTCGACCCGCCCCACGCGCAGAGCTTGCTGGCCCACATGCGCGAGCTGATCGACGACGACGGCGGCCTGCTGATTGGCATCGACCTGCCCAAGGACGTGGACGTGCTCGAAGCCGCATACGACGATGCGGCGGGTGTGACGGCCGCCTTCAACCGCAACGTGCTGCGGCATGTGAACCGGCTCATCGGCAGCAACTTTGACGTGGAGCAGTGGCAGCACCGCGCATTTTTCAACCAGGGCGCGTCGCGCATCGAGATGCACCTGGAGGCCATGGCGGACTTCGACGTGCACTGGCCCGGTGGCGGCCGCCGGTTTGACCAAGGTGAGCGCATCCACACCGAGAACAGCTACAAATACCCCTTGCGCGTGTTCACCGACATGCTGGAGCACGCGGGTTTTACACAGGCCCAGGCCTGGACCGACGACCGGGGCTGGTTTGCCGTGGTGCACGCCAGGCCCTGAAGGTTTTTTGGTATGACCAACATGGACTTTGGCGCTTCGACCGTTGGGCTGCTGCCCCGCTACACCTCTGTGCGCAACCACACCGCAGCGCTGGTTGCCCCTCTTTCGGCGGAGGACTGCGCCGCCCAGTCCATGCCCGATGCCAGCCCCGCCAAGTGGCACCTGGCGCACACCACCTGGTTCTTCGAGACCTTTGTGCTGGAACAGCACGAGCCGGGTTTTGCGCCGTTCAACCCCGCATTCCGCGTGCTGTTCAACTCCTACTACAACGGTGTGGGGGCCAAGCACCCACGCCCGCAGCGCGGCCTGCTCACGCGGCCGCCACTCGCCGGGGTGCAGGCTTACCGTGCCGATGTGGACCAGCGCATGGCGCGGCTTATGCCCGCCGTGCTGCAGAGCGATACGTTGCGCGCACTGGTTGAGCTGGGCTTGCAGCACGAGCAGCAGCACCAGGAGCTGCTGCTGACCGACATCAAGCACCTGCTGTCGTGCAACCCCATCTTTCCGGCCTATGGCGATGCCACCACCCCGGTGGGCGATCCCGCCATCACCCCCGCCACTGCGCCCCCGGGCTGGGTGCGTCTGGAAGGAGGGCTGGTGGACATCGGCCACGGTGGCACCGGTTTCGCCTTCGACAATGAAAGCCCGCGCCACCGCTGCTACCTGGCGCCGTATGCGCTGGCCTCGCGGCTGGTGACCTGCGGCGAGTGGCTGGCGTTTGTGCAGGCCGGGGGTTACCAGCAACCCGCCCACTGGCTGGCCGAAGGCTGGGACTGGCGCGTGGCCCAGGGGCTGGAGCACCCACTGTACTGGCACCGCCCGGGTGGCGACGGCCCGTGGCAGGTGTTCACACTGGCGGGGTTGCAGCCTTTGCAGGCGGCGCTGCCGGTGCTGCACCTCTCGTACTACGAAGCCGACGCCTATGCCCGCTGGGCAGGCGCGCGCCTGCCCACCGAGGCCGAATGGGAACACGCCGCGCAGCTGGCACCCATTGGCGACCCTGGGCTGGAGCAGCTGTTTGGCACCGCCTGGCAGTGGACGCAATCGAGCTACGCCGCCTACCCCGGCTTTCGCCCGGCCGAAGGCGCGGTGGGCGAATACAACGGCAAGTTCATGGTCAACCAGTACGTGCTGCGCGGCAGTTCGTGCGCTACGCCGCCGGGGCACGCGCGCAGCACCTACCGCAATTTCTTTCCTGCCACTGCACGCTGGCAATACAGCGGGCTGCGGCTGGCGCGTGACGCATGAGTGGCGTCACCGCGCTATCTGACGCGCTCAGGTTCCATGCGGAAGGTGTGTTGCAGGACCAGGCGTGCGGGTTCCCCGTTGCGTAGCAGCGGCGCAAATTTCCAGCGGCGCACCGCATCGATCGCCGGCTTGTGCAAGGCATCATCCCCTGTGCCAGACAGCACACGAACGGTGCCGACCAGCCCGCTGGGCATGATCTCGAACGACACCGTCACATCGCCGCGTGCTTTGGATGATGTGTCATTCAGCAGGAAGGACGGGTAGCGCGGCAGCGGTGCCTCCAGCAGCGACAAAGGCGCATCCAGCGGAGGTGACACCTGCTTTTGCAGCAGTTGCTCGTCCTCCTTCTGGCGGAAACTGGCGACGTGGGAATCGGTCACATCCGCTCCGCGCGGCGGGATGGATGGTGTGGAGCTGCATCCGGCCAGAATCAGCAGGCCGAGAGTGACCGGAGCAAGAGGGGATAGGCGGGACATGGTGAACTTGTATCAGAGTACCCCGCGATCTGCGGGGACGGCCCTCCAGTATCCCGCAACCGGCGCTGGCTGTTGCCGAAGGCTCAGACGGCGTTGAGTGCCTGCACCAGATCGGCCCGCAGGTCGTCGATGTGCTCAATGCCCACCGACAGGCGCACCATGCTCTCGCTCACGCCCGCCTTGGCCAGCTCTTCCGGGTTGAGCTGGCGGTGGGTGGTGGACGCCGGGTGCGTCGCCAGCGATTTCGCATCGCCGATATTGACGAGGCGCGTGAAGAGCTGCAGCGCATCGAGGAACCGTGCCCCGGCCGCGCGCGGGTCGGCGTCGGTGTTCTTGAGGCCAAAGCTCAAAATGCCCGAGGCCTTGCCGCCCGACTGGCGCTGCACCAGCGCGTGGTCGGGGTGGTCGGGCAGGCCCGCGTAGCGCACCCATTCCACCTTGGGGTGGCTTTGCAGGTACTGGGCCAGCGCCAGCGTGTTGTCGCAGATGCGGTCCATGCGCAGGGCCAAGGTCTCGATGCCTTGCAGGATTAGGAAGGCGCTTTGCGGCGACAGCGCCGCGCCCGTGTTGCGCAATGGCACCACGCGCGCGCGACCGATGAATGCGGCCGGGCCCAGCGCTTCGGTGTAGACCACGCCGTGGTAGCTCACATCGGGCTCGTTCAGGCGCGGAAAGCGTGCCTTGTGCTCGGCCCACGGGAACTTGCCGCTGTCCACAATCGCGCCGCCCACGCTGTTGCCGTGGCCGCCCAGGTACTTGGTGAGCGAGTGCACCACGATGTCGGCGCCGTGCTCGATGGGGCGCAGCAGGTAGGGGCTGGGCACGGTGTTGTCCACGATCAGCGGAATGCCATGGTCGTGCGCAACCTTGGCCAGCGCTGCGATATCGGTCACATTGCCCAGCGGGTTGCCAATGGACTCGATGAAGATGGCCTTGGTACGCGCATCGATGTGCTGCGCAAAGCTGGCCGGGTCGCGCGGGTCGGCAAAGCGGGTGGTGATGCCCTGCTGCGGCAGCGTGTGCGCGAACAGGTTGTAGGTGCCGCCATAGAGTGTGCTGGCCGAGACGATGTTGTCGCCCGCCTCGGCAATGGTCTGGATGGCATAGGTGATGGCCGCCATGCCCGATGCCACGGCCAGCGCCGCAATGCCACCTTCGAGAGCCGCGACGCGCTTTTCCAGCACGTCGGTCGTGGGGTTCATGATGCGGGTGTAGATGTTGCCAGGCACCTTCAGGTCGAACAGGTCGGCGCCATGCTGGGCGCTGTCAAACGCGTAGGCCACTGTCTGGTAGATGGGCACCGCGACTGCTTTGGTGGTGGGGTCGGGGCTGTAGCCAGCGTGTACGGCCAGGGTCTCGATTTTCATGAAGGCTGTCTCTTTCGTTGAAGGGAAGGGAGTGGAGCAACCGGGCTCCACCCATGGCTGGGCGTTGCTCGATGTGCCAATGGCGCGGGCCATTCTGGCACCGCAGGCCCCCGGCGTCATCGAATCGTTGGCTATGTGCTTATGAGGTTCTTGTGCGCCATGGGCCCGCCTATGCAGCGGGCTCGTCCATGGCACTGGCGGCGGGCTCGGGGGCTGTGCGGCCTGCCTGCTGGCTGCGACGCCAAGCCTTTTCCACTTCGACCACCACCAGCACCACCAGCGCAGCGCCAATGCACAGCGCCAATTCGCCCAGGCTCAGAGGCTCGGTGCGGAAGATGGGGTTGAGCCAGGGCACATAAATGGTCGCCATCTGCAGCGCGAAGGTGAGCAGCACGGCACCCAGCAGCGGGCGGTTGCTGAGCAGGCCCAGGCGCCAGATGGGTTCGGATTCGGAGCGGATGGCGATCACATGCGCCATCTGCGCCAGCGTAAGCACTGTGAACACCATGGTCTGCCAGTGTGCATGCCCGGTGTGCAGCGCCCAGGCCTGCACCGCCAGGCACAGCCCGCCAATGAGCAGGCCCACGCCCAGGATGTGCTGCCACATGCCATGGGCAAACAGGCTCTCGCGCGGCGCGCGGGGCGGGCGCTGCATGATGCCGCGCTCGGCCGGTTCGGCCGCCAGCGCCAGGCCCGGCAGGCCATCGGTCACCAGGTTGACCCACAGGATGTGGATGGGCAGCAGCGGAATGGGCAGGAGCAGCAGCGGCGCGAGGAAGATGGTCCAGATCTCGCCCGAGTTGCCCGTCATCGCGTAGCGCACAAACTTGCGGATGTTGTCGTAGATGCGGCGGCCTTCGCGCACGGCGGCGACGATGGTGGCGAAGTTGTCGTCCAGCAGCACCAGGCTCGATGCCTCGCGCGCCACGTCGGTGCCGCCCTGGCCCATGGCCACGCCGATGTCGGCGCGCTTGAGCGCCGGGGCATCGTTCACGCCGTCGCCCGTCATGGCCACAAAGTGGCCCTGGGCCTGCAGTGCTTCGACGATGCGGATTTTCTGCGCCGGGTCCACGCGGGCGTAGACCTGCACCTGCTCCACCCGGGCGCGCAGGGCGGCATCGTCCAGCGTGGCCAGGTCTGCGCCGGTAAGCACGGGGGCATCGCTGCTGCGCACAATGCCCAGCCGGTGCGCGATGGCGCGCGCGGTGGCGGGGTGGTCGCCCGTGATCATCACCGGGGTGATGCCCGCGCTGATGCAGTCGCGCACTGCGGCCTGGGCCTCGGCGCGGGGTGGGTCGATGAGGGCGATCAGGCCCAGCAGCTCCAGCTGGTTTTCTACTGCGTCGATGTCGTTGGTGTCGGGCAGGCGGGCGTGGCTGCGGCGCGCCAGGGCCAGCACACGCAGGCCCTGGGCGGCGAGTTGCTGGGCTGTGGCGAGGACCTTGGCGGTGTCGAGTGCGGCAGTGCCATCGGGCGTCCAGTGGGCGGTGCAGCGGGGCAAGAGCGATTCCGGCGCGCCCTTGGTATAGGCCACAAAACCCTGCACGTCGCGGTGGAAGGTCGTCATGCGCTTGCGGTCGGAGTCAAACGGCTGCTCCTGCACGCGCGGCCAGGTGGTGTCGAGCTGGGCCTTGTCCAGCCCGCCCGCGTGGGCGGCCAGCACCAGCGCGGTTTCGGTGGGGTCGCCCTGCCAGTGGGTGGCGGACTGGCCCTCTTCGTTCTGTGCCTGGAGCGTGGCGTCGTTGCACAGCGCGGCGGCGCGCAGGGCCTCGGCATGGGCGGGGCCGGGCAGGGGGTCGCCGGGGACCCAGCGCACACCGTGGGCCAGCAGCAGCTCGGCATGCATGCGGTTCTGCGTCAGGGTGCCGGTCTTGTCCGAGCAGATGGTGGTGACCGAGCCGAGCGTCTCCACCGACGGCAGGCGCCGCACCAGCGCATGCACCGCCACCATGCGGCGTGCGCCCAGGGCCAGCAGCACGGTGACCACGGCGGGCAGGGCCTCGGGGATGGCGGCCACGGCCAGGCTGATGGCGGTGAGGGCCATGAGCAGCGGCGCCTCGCCGCGGAGCACACCCACCCCAAAGATCACGATGCAGATGCCCAGCACCGCCAGCGCCAGCCGCTTGCCAAACGCTGCGAGGCGCAACTGCAGCGGTGTGCTGCGGTCGCCGGTATCGAGCAGCGTGGCCACCTTGCCCAGCTCGGTGTGCATGCCGGTGGCCACCACCAGGCCCCGCGCCCGGCCGTGGGTGGCGGTAGTGCCCTTGAAGGCCATGTTGGTGCGGTCGCCCAGTGCGCCCACATCCTCGGCGGCCAGGGCCTCCGTCTGCTTGGCCACCGTGACGGATTCGCCCGTGAGGGCGGATTCATCCACCTGCAATTGCGCAATCTCGATGAGCCGCAGGTCGGCCGGGATCTGGTTGCCCGCCTCCAGCAGCACGATGTCACCGGGCACCAGTGCGGTGGCAGGCACCACCTGCACGGCTCCGTTGCGCAGCACGGTGGCATGGGCTGCTGCCAGCTGGCGCAGCGCCGCCATGGCCTGGTCGGCACGCCAGGCCTGCACAAAGCCGATGACCGCGTTGAGCACCACGATGACGAGGATGACCAGCGTGTCGGTGACCTCGCCCACCAGCCCCGAGATGACGGCCGCACCCAGCAGCACCAGCACCATGAAATCCTTGAACTGGTCGGCCAGCAGGTGCCACCAGGGACGGTTTTGTCCGGTTGCCAGCTCATTGGCGCCGTGCGTGGCGCTGCGGCGCTGGGCCTCGTCGGCATGCAGGCCCGCATCGGGGTTGACGCCATGTGCCTGGGCGACGGCCTCGGCGGTGTGCAGGTGAGGGGCTTGAGAAGGGGGCATGCGGCAATCTGGACAGAGGCCGCACGCCAGTGCGTCAGTGCGCGTTCTGCGGCCGGGCTTTGTAGAAGGTCAGGGGGATCTCATTGGCCTGGTTCAGCACCTGGCGCTTGATTTTGCCCACCACGTGCATTTCACAGGGCTTGCAGTCAAAGCGCAAGGTCAGCTTCTCCTTGCCATTGATCAACATCAAGGGTTCGGCCTTGATCGTGCCCTGCACACCCGTGACGCCCTTGGCCTGCTTGGGGCACAGGCTCATCGAAAAACGCACACAGTGTTTGGTGATCATGAGGCTGACTTCGCCTTCTTCCTCGTGCGCTTCGTAGGCTGCATCAATCACCTTCACGCCATGGCGCACGTAAAAGTCGTGCGCCTTGTGGTTGAACACATTGCCTAGAAAGCTCAGAGTGTCCTCAGGGTAGGGCGCGGGCGGTTCGACGGGCGTGGCGCGCTGCAGGCGCTCGAAGTTGCGCGCGCGGTTTGCTTCTAGGTCGGCCAGCGCGTCGCGGCGCAGCGCGTTGAGCACCGAGGCGGGCACGAACCAGGGCTCAGTCAGTTGCAGGGCAATGTCGTGCACCGCAAAGATGGTGGCGCCGAAGCGGCCGAGCTGCTCGCGTAGGCTGGCTTCGGCCTTGGCGGCGTCGGTGGCGCTCTGGTGGGCGTGCAACACGTCGGCGCAGCCCACGTTGCCGTCTTCATCGGTCAGCATCAGGCTAAAGCCGGTGGGCGTTTCGCTCAGGTGCGCCCACAGGCCGATGCGGCGGTCGCTGGATTTTTTCTCCAGCGTGCGCACCCAGTCCATGTCGCGGTTGCGGTTGACCTCGGTGCCCTTGCGCAGGTCCTTGAAGCCGTCCATCGGGTCTTTGGGGTACACCCGCCACTGGCCCACGCTGCGGGCCGACACGGGCTCCGCTACGTTGATGGCCATGCCCACCAGCTCCTTGTGCAGGTCGTAGTAGCACAGGCCGTCGCCGTTGTGCAGCACGGTGGCGGGGTCACTCACTTCCAGCTCGACGAAGTCGGGGCCTACCTTCGTCACCCAGCCGATGGCCTGGCCCGGGTTCTTGGGGCTGTCGAACGCGCCGATGTCTTCCTTGCGGCCTGTGACGAAGTAGTCGGTGAACTCGCGGTTGAAGTTCTGCAGCGGGTCGGGCGTGAAGGTGAAGGTGGTGCTACCGCTGGACGAGCGCGACAGCGGCCGGCCGGCGCTCTCGCGCTCCTCCAGGATCTCGTCGATGAGCGTGCGGTAGTGGGCGGTGATGTTCTTCACGTAGCCCATGTCCTTGTAGCGGCCTTCGATCTTGAAGCTGCGCACGCCCGCATCGATGAGGGCGCGCAGGTTGTCGCTCTGGTTGTTGTCCTTCATGGAGAGCACATGCTTGTCGTGCGCGATGAAGCGCCCCTGCGCGTCCGTCACCTGGTAGGGCAGGCGGCAGGCCTGGCTGCAGTCGCCCCGGTTGGCGCTGCGGCCGGTCTGCGCATGGCTGATGTTGCACTGGCCGCTGTAGGCCACGCACAGCGCGCCGTGGATGAAGAACTCGATGTTGGCGCGCCCCGGCGCATCCACCGGCCCCAGCGCCTTGTGCACGGCGGCGATTTGCTGCACCGTCAGTTCGCGCGCCAGCACGATCTGCGACAGGCCCGCGTCCTGCAGAAAGCGCGCTTTTTCGGGCGTGCGGATGTCGGTCTGGGTGCTGGCGTGCAGCTGGATGGGCGGCAGGTCGATTTCGAGCAGGCCCATGTCCTGGATGATGAGGGCGTCGGCACCGGCTTCGTACACCTGCCAGGCCATCTGGCGCGCGGCCTCCAGCTCGTCGTCACGCAGGATGGTGTTGAGCGTGATGAAGATGCGGCTGTTGAAGCGGTGCGCGTGTTTCACCAGGCGCTCGATGTCCCGGATGTCGTTGCCCGCGCTGGCGCGTGCGCCGAAGGCGGGGCCGCCGATGTAGACGGCGTCGGCGCCGTGGTTGATGGCTTCGATGCCAATGTCGGCATCGCGCGCGGGGGAGAGCAGTTCGAGCTGGTGGGGCAGGAGAGACATGGGGCGTGATTATCCCAGCCCACCCCGGGGAATGCCTGCGGGAGGGCTGCCCGTTAGCGTGGTTAATGCCGGAGCAAATTGCTAAGTTTGCATAGCAAATGCGGCAAATGACCGCTGGCATGGCTAGGATGCAGGGCTTGTTGTGTACAAGATCGGTGCACAACATGCCTGCATAGACTGATTTTGGAGACTCCGTACCGTGCTTCGCCCCGCTTTTGCTTCCTCGCCCCTGTTCCGAATTTCTGCCCTGACCGCCATCGCGCTGGCCGCCAGTGTGGCCTCTGCGCAAGACGTGCAGACCGTCAAGATCGCCCACGCGGGCCCCGTGTCGGGCGGTATTGCCCACATCGGCAAAGACACTGAAAACGGTGTGCGCCTGGCGATTGACGACCTCAACGCCCAGAACCTGGTGATCGGCGGCAAGAAGATCAAGTTTGAAATTGCGGCCGAAGACGACGCGGGTGACCCACGCCAGGCCACCGCTGTGGCGCAAAAGCTGTGCGACCAGAAGGTGGCGGGCGTGGTGGGCCACCTGCAGTCGGGCACGTCCATCCCCGCGTCCAGCATCTACGCCAAGTGCGACCTGCCGCACATCACGGCATCGGCCTCCAACCCCGACCTGACCAAACCCGGCCACAAGACCACCTTCCGCCTGATCGCCAACGACAACGCGCTGGGTGCAGCGCTGGCGCTGTTTGGTGCGGATCACCAGAAGCTCAAGAGCGTGGCGATCATCGACGACCGCACAGCCTATGGCCAGGGCGTGGCCTCGGTCTTCAAGGCCACGGCACAACAAAAAGGCCTGAAGGTGGTGGCCGAGGAGTTCACCAACGACAAGGCCACTGACTTCATGGCCATCCTCACCGGCATCAAGAACAAGAAGCCCGACGCGATCTTCTACGGCGGCCTGGACGCGCAGGCCGGCCCCATGCTGCGCCAGATGGAGCAGCTGGGCCTGGGCAACGTGAAGTTCTTTGGCGGCGACGCGCTGTGCACCGAGAAGCTGCCCGAGCTGTCGGGCAAGACCCCCGCGCTGAAGAACGTGACCTGTGCCACGGGCGGCGCGTCGGTGGACAAGATGCAGGGCGGCGCCGACTGGAAGAAGCGCTACGACGCCAAGTTCCCCGGCCAGTTCCAGATCTACAGCCCCTATGCGTACGACGCCGCCATGGTGCTGGCCGACGCCATGAAGCGCGCCAACTCGGTGGACCCCAAGGTGTTCACCCCCTTCCTGGCCAAGGCGGAATACAAAGGGGTAACGGCCAACATCGCCTTCACCGCCAAGGGTGAGCTGACCACGCCCGCCGTGACGCTCTACACCTTCAAGGACGGCAGCCGCGTGGCGCTGAATTAAGGCCCGCTGCGTCAGCGAAACCTCCAACGGCCGCCGCGTGCGGCCGTTTTTGCGTGCGGGGGTTTGCCTTTACAGTCGGTCGCTGAGTCAACGGGCGGCTGGTGCCCGGCAAGGAGCAGTCTTATGCGTGCAGTGTTTGGATTGGTGGGGCTGGTCGTGGTGCTGGCCATCGTGGGCCTGCTGGCCAAGAAGCAGTTGTCGGCCACGCGCGCCCCGGTGCCCGCGTTGCAGACGGCCCCGGGGGGCGCACCTGCATCGGCGCCCCCGGCCACCGTGCGCGAGCAAAGCCAGCAGATGCAGCAGCAGGTCAAGCAGCAAATGGAAGGTTTGATGCAGCAAGCACGCCCTATGCCCGAGGATGCTGCCAAATAATGAATAAAAATGGCCGTATGCGCGCGACTGTATTCGTTTTGTTGCTATCAATATTGAAATGGTAGACGCACCCCTCGACACCCACTGGATGCGCCTGGCCCTGGCCGAGGCGCAGGCGGCCGCGCAGGCGGGCGAGGTGCCTGTCGGCGCCATCGTGGTGAAGGACGGCGAGGTGATTGCCACGGGTCGCAACGCGCCTGTGGAGGGTCACGACCCCACGGCCCACGCCGAAATCGTGGCGCTGCGTGCAGCGGCTCTTCGCCTGGGCAACTACCGGCTCGATGGCTGCAGCCTGTATGTCACGCTGGAGCCCTGCGCCATGTGCAGCGGCGCCATGCTGCATGCACGCCTGGCCCGCGTGGTGTATGGCGCGGTGGAGCCCAAGACGGGCGCCGCAGGCTCGGTGCTCAACCTGTTTGGCCATGCCGAGATCAACCACCAGACCGAGGTGCTGGGCGGCGTGCTGGCCGGTGAATGTGGCAGCCTGCTGAGCAGCTTTTTTGCGCAGCGCCGCCGCCAGCAGCGCGCCGAAGCGCTGGCCCGCCACCCGCTGCGCGACGACGCCCTGCGCACGCCCGATGCAGCATTTGCCGACTTGCCTGGTTACCCGTGGGCGCCGCAGTACATCAGCGACCTGTCCAGCCTGGCGGGCCTGCGGCTGCACTATCTGGACGAAGGCCCACGCGATGCGCCCCGCACCTGGCTGTGCCTGCACGGCAACCCGGCCTGGAGCTACCTGTACCGCCACATGCTGCCCACCTTTCTGGCCGCAGGTGACCGTGTGGTGGCGCCCGACCTGATCGGCTTTGGCAAAAGCGACAAGCCCAAGAAGGAGGGCGCTCACCAGTTCGAATGGCACCGCCAGGTACTGCTGGAGCTGATTGAGCGGCTCGATCTGCGCAACGTGGTGCTGGTGGTGCAGGACTGGGGCGGCATCCTGGGGCTGACTTTGCCCATGGCGATGCCGGAGCGTTTTGACGGCCTGCTGGTGATGAACACCTTGCTGGCCACGGGCGACACGCCCCTGCCAAAGGGGTTTGTGGACTGGCGCGCGATGTGCCGCGACAAGCCGCTGTATGGCGTTGGCCGCCTGCTGGCGCGTGGCAACCCGCACCTGAGCCCCGCCGAATGCGCGGCCTACGATGCGCCGTTCCCCGACAAAGGCTACCGTGCCGCGCTGCGCGCATTCCCGGAGCGCGTGCCCGCCGCCACCGAAGATCCGGGCGCGGCCCTGTCGCGCGCGGCCCGCGATTTCTGGCATCACCAGTGGCAAGGCCAGACCCTGATGGTGGTGGGCGCACAGGACCCGGTGCTGGGCCTGCCCACCATGCGCGCGCTGCAGCAAACCATCCAGGGCTGCCCCGAGCCCGTGGTGCTGCCGGAGGCGGGGCATTTTGTGCAGGAGCACGGCGAGGCGATCGCTGCGCGGGCTGTGGAATACTTCTCGTTTCCCGGTGCCAGCCGTTAGAGCGGCTGACGCGACGCCGGACCTCTATTTTTGACGGAGCAGGCCCCTGGTGGGCCTGAGCGCTTTGCACGACCACGATCACGACCATTCGCAGTGCCACCACGACCACGGTCCCAAGCACATCTACATCTATTCGCCCTCCAGCGCCGAGCGCGACAAGGCGGCCTTCAAGCGCGGCATTGCACGGCTCAAGGCCCTGGGCCACGAGGTCGAGGTGGACGCCGATGCCTTGGCCACCCATACGCGTTTTGCGGGCGATGACGAAACCCGGCTGGCGGCCATCCACCGCGCTGCCGCCAGCGGTGCCGACGTGGCGCTGATCTCGCGCGGGGGTTATGGCCTCACGCGCATCCTGCCGGGCATCCGCTACAAGGCCGTGGCCAAGGCCATCGACAAGGGCATGCACTTTGTGGGAGTGAGCGACTTCACCGCCTTCCAGCTTGCAGTGCTGGCCAAGACCGGCGCCACCACCTGGGCGGGCCCCTCAGTGGGGGCGGATTTTGGCGTGGCGGGCGAGCCCGACGACATCATGGAAGCCTGCTTTGACGACCTGCTGACCGGCCATGGCGAAGGCACGGGCTGGCGCATGAACAACGAGAAGCCCCACGCCACCACGGGCAAGCCCGCCGTGCCCAATGTGTATGTGAAAAGCGCCACGTTGTGGGGCGGCAACCTGTCGGTGCTGGCTGCTCTGGTGGGCACGCCATATCTGCCGCAGATCAAGGGCGGGGTGCTGTTCATCGAAGACGTGCATGAGCACCCCTACCGCATCGAGCGCATGCTTACCCAGCTGCTACACGCCGGCGTGCTGGCCCAACAGAAGGCCGTGGTGCTAGGGCAGTTCACCAACTTCAAGCTGGCGCCGCACGACAAGGGCTACAAGCTGCAGTCGGTGGTGGACTGGCTGCGCAGCCAGATCAAGGCGCCGGTGCTCACAAACCTGCCGTTTGGGCATGTCGAGACCAAGGTGCTGCTGCCGGTGGGGGCGACGGTGTCGCTGTCGGTGGAGGCGCGTGATGCGCTGATCTACTGGGGGCACCAGCACTGAAGCAAGTGGGCTGGGCCTAGGCCTGGGCGTGCGGCCCAGGGGGCGGCTGGCTCAGAAGTTCCGGAACCGGGGTTCCTGCGGCACCTGGGGGGCGCGCAGGGATAACGGCAACTGCCCCTGGAACAAGGGTGTGACGTGGTCCAGCACCTTCTGGGCAACGGCCTCGCCCCGCAAGGGCACCAGTGTGTCAAACAGATCGGTGCGCAGGTACCACAGCGCTTCGATGTCGCCCGCATAGCGCAGCCGCATGTTCATGCGTGCCACTTCGCAACCCGACACGCCCATCAGGCCTTGCAACATGGCCTGGCGCACTTCCTCCAGCCCCTGGTCGCGCACCCAGGCCGTCGAGGACGGCTTGTCACGGCCGAGCAGGTCGTGCAAGTTGTTGCGGAGATTGGGTTTGTTCCAGCGCATGGACGGGGGCGCAAATCGGTTTTTGTAACAAGGTCGGTCAAATTAAGCGGGAGCGAGGATTGACGCAAGGGTGATGCTCCTGTTTTTGTATAAAGACAACACGTTGCCCCCGTTTGTTGCGAACTTTTACGCATTTGGCGCGATTGCTTGCAATGCCCTGACGTTGCCTAGCGGGTTCCATGTTTTTGACGGAGGGGAGGGGCCTTGAAGGGCGCATGCGTTCCTCTTCTGTCCCTCATCAGGAGCCCGGTGGTGGGGGCCTGGAGTGCGCTGGTGGGGGCTGAACACCCGGCTCAGGATTGTTGACGCTTGAGTGGGTGCGTCTTCGTTGAGCTTGCACTAAACTGATTCACATGATGTTACTAATAGGCCATCGTTCATGAGCGTGCTGTCAACGGTGGTCTTCGCGGACATTTCGGGCAGTACCTCGTTGTACGAAACGCTGGGCAACGAGCGGGCCACCGAAGCCGTGACCCAGGTCACCCAGTGGATTGCCGACACCATCGAAGCCCATGGCGGCCGGGTCGTTAAAAAGCTGGGGGACGGTGTGTTGTGCATTTTTGGCGACGCGGCCGGGGCGGTCTCGGCCAGCGCCACCATGCTGCGCCAGCACCATGAGCGACTGGGCCGTTGGCCGCAGCCTTTGCGCATGGACATCCGAGTGGGCGTGGCCAGTGGCGAGGTGGTGGACGTGGACGGCGATTGTTATGGCGACGCGGTCAATGTGGCCTCTCGCCTGTGCGAGCGGGCCGGGCCCGCCGAAATCTGGGCCACCGAGACCACCGTGTTGCTGGCAGGCACCGCCCCCGATGCCTGGTACCGCAAGCTGGGCCTCATGGAGATCCGGGGCAAGGCCGAGGCGCTCATGCTCTACCACGTCGAGTGGCGCGAGGACGAGGCACCGGACTCCCTCACCATGCAGGCGGCGCTGATCAGCAGCTTTGCACCGGTAGATCCGATCCTGGGGGAAATCCAGTTCTCATGGCATGGGGTGAACATGTCGTTCACCTCGTCGGACGCCCCCGTGCATGTGGGGCGCGCCAACCATGCGCAGCTGTGCATCAACGACCCCCGGGTGTCGCGCCTGCATGCACGCATTGACTGGCGCAACAGCGGTTTTGTGCTCACCGACATGAGCAGCTTTGGCACCTGGGTGCGGTTTGAGGGCAGCGACGCGCCCGTGCGGCTGCGCCGCGATGCCTGCATCCTGCATGGCACCGGTCAGATAGCGCTGGGCGTGCCTTTTACCGAACCCAGCGCGCCGATCATGAGCTTCCAGGTGGTGGGCACCAGCGTACACCTGGGCTGAGCACTGGCCCGCAGGCGCCCCCACTGGGGTGTACCCCCAGGCGACACAACAACAGGAGACACAAGACATGGCGTGGATGAAGCGGACGGCCGTCGGGCTGGTGGTGGCGGCACTGCTGGCGGGCACGGGGGCGGCGGTGTATGTGCAGCGCAGCTTTGCGGTGGTCGATGGCTCGCTGCAGGTGCCCGGGCTGCGCGAGGCCGTGCGCGTGCAGCGCGACGCTTCGGACGTGACCCACGTGCGTGCGCAGACCCCGCAGGATGCCTGGTTTGCCATGGGCTACGTACATGCGCAGGAGCGCACCTGGCAGCTCGAATTCAACCGCCGGGTCATGCATGGCGAGCTGTCCGAGGTGTTTGGCCCTGCCACGGTCGAGACCGACAAGCTCATGCGCGCGCTCGACATTGCGGGCGTGGCCAAACGCCAGTATGCAGGGCTGCCCCAGTACGCCAAGGACGCGCTGCAGGCCTACAGCCAGGGCATCCACGCCTTCCACAAAAACCGCCCGCAGGCGCTGCCGCCCGAGTTCCATGTGCTGGGCGTGCAGCCTGGCGGCGCGCAGGGCGCGGTGTGGGAGCCCGAAGACAGCGTAGGCTGGGCGCTGATGATGGCGCTGGATCTGGGCGGCAACTGGGGCACAGAGTTTGCGCGCCTGTCGGTGGCGCGCACGCTCGACACCGACCGCCTCTGGCAGCTGATGCCGCCTTATCCGGGCGAAAAGCCCGCCGCCTCGGCCGATCTGGCAGCGCTGTACCGGCAGCTGGGCGTGTACCGCGCGGCAGATGCGGGCTCCACTGCGGCAGCGCAGGGCAGCACCGCGGATGCGGTCAGCCGCAAACCTGAAGGTCCGCTGGCACGGCAGATCAGCACCGGCATGCTGGCCTGGGCCGACGAGCTGACCCGCAACGCGGGCACCAACGAAGGCAAGGGCAGCAACAACTGGGTGCTGGCGGGCTCGCGCACCGTGAGCGGTAAACCCCTGCTCGCCAACGACCCGCACCTGGGCCTGTCGGCCCCCGCCATCTGGTACTTCGCCGGGCTGCAGGCGCCCGCAGGGCAAGCGTCGGACGGCACGCCCATTGCCGCCATCGACGCCGTGGGCGCCACCTTGCCAGGCCTGCCCTTTGTGGTGCTGGGCCGCACCGACAAGGTGGCCTGGGGCTTTACCAACACCGGCCCGGACGTGCAGGACCTGTACCTGGAGCAGATCAACCCCGCCGACGCCACGCAGTACCGCACACCCGAGGGCTGGGCGCCGTTCACCGTGCGCAAGGAAACCATCCGCGTCAAGGGCGAGGCCGATGTGGTGCTGCAACTCCGCAGCACCCGCCACGGACCGGTGCTGAGCGATGTGCAGAAGTCGCACGCCGAGGTGCTGGACCTGGGCAAATATGTGCTGGCCCTGCGCTGGAGCGCGCTGGACGACGACAACCAGACTGTGCTGGCGGGGTTCAAGACCAACCAGTCCAAGAGCGTGGACGAACTCTTTGCAGGCTTGGCCCACTACCACTCGCCCATGCAGAGCGTGGTGGCGACCGACGACCAGGGCACCATCCGTTTCAAGGCCGCTGGCCGCGTGCCGGTGCGCGATGCCGCCAACGACATCCGGGGCGTGGCGCCATCGCCCGGCTGGGATGCACGCTACGACTGGAAGGGCTGGCTGCCCTACGAGCAGACCCCGCAGGATGACGGTAACAAGGGCTGGGTGGCTACCGCCAACCAGCGCGTGACGGCGCCCGGCTACCCGCATTTCCTCACGCAGGATTGGGCGCTGCCCTACCGCTACGAGCGCATCGCACAACTCATCGAAGCCACGCCCAAACACGACGCGGCCAGCATGCAGGCCATCCATCGCGACGTGGCCTCGCTCGCCACGCAGCGCTTGCTGCCGCACCTTCAGCAGGCGCAGTCCACGCACCCGCTGGCCGCCGCTGCGCAGAAAGAGCTGCAGGGCTTTGACGGCGTGATGGACGCGGGCCGCGCCGCGCCCCTGATTTTTGTGGCTTGGACAGACGAGCTGGCCCGGGGCCTCATCATTCCGCGCATTGGTGAAGGCCGCTTCAAGGCCACCTACGGCAAGCGCGACTACCGTGCGGCCATCGAAGGCATCCTGGAGCGCAACGACGCTTGGTGGTGCCAGCCCGCGACCTGCGCCGAGCAATCCGCTGCTGCCTTGGGCCGTGCGCTCGACCGCCTGCAGGCCGTCTATGGCGCAGACCCTGCCCAGTGGCGCTGGGGCGCCGCGCACCCCGCGCTCAGCGTGCACCGGCCTTTTGGCAACGTGCCTGCGCTCGCGCGCTTCTTTGACGTGAGCGTGCCATCGCACGGAGACTCGTACACCGTGAACGTGGGCCAGTACAACGCAGGCGAGGCCAAGGGGCCGTATGTGAACCGCCATGCCGCGTCGCTGCGCGCGGTGTATGACCTGGCGGACCTGGAGCAGTCACGCTTCATCTACCAGACGGGCCAGAGCGGCCTGGTGTTTTCGCCGCGCTACCGCGACATGAGCACCACCTGGGTCGACACCGGCTACCGCGCCCTGCAGCGCCAGCCCGCGCGCTGGGCGCACAGCCTGACGCTGGCCCCCGGAACCCCTCCCACCGCAGCGCGCTAAGGCCGCTGCCAGGAATCATCGCCATGGGTTTTGTTCCGTTGATCGAAGTCAGCCGGGGCGGTCTGCCCGAGTGCCAGCACTGGGGCGCCGTGGCCGTGGCCAACCGCCAGGGCCAGGTGCTGGCGCGGGTGGGCGACCCGTACACCGTTACCTTCACGCGCTCCACCATCAAGGCCTTCCAGGCGTTGCCCTTCATGCAAGCGGGCGGGGCCCGTGCGCTGGGCTGGGGGCAGGGCGAACTGGCGCTTTTGTGCGCCAGCCACAACGGCGAGCCCATGCATGTGGAGCAGGCCGACCGCATGCTGGCCAGCGTGGGGCAGGACTACCACGCGCTGCGCTGCGGCTGCCACCGCCCCCTGTTCGCGGAGCTGGGGCTGGGCACGCTGCCCGAGGGTTTTGTGCCCGACGAACGCCACAACAATTGCAGCGGCAAACACGCGGGTTTTGTGGCGCACTGCGTGCAGCAGGGGTTGCCGCTGGAGGATCACCTGGACCCCGCCCATCCGCTGCAGGTGGCCATCCGCAACCACGTGGCGCAGGCGGTGGGGCTCGCCCCCGATCAGCTCGCCATGGGCATCGACGGCTGCTCGGCGCCCAACTACGCCATGCCGCTGGCGCACCTGGCGCGGGGCTATGCCCGGTTGGCGGGTGGTGCGCCCGACACGGACCTGCACGAAAGCCTGACCACACTGGCCGACGCCATGGTGGCGCGGCCCGAGCTGGGTTCGGGCACCGGGCGGCACGACCTGGATTTCATGCAGGTGGGGCAGAGCGACTGGGTCTCCAAGACGGGCGCCGACGGCGTGCAGGTGGTGGGCAGCCGCAGCCGGGGCGAGGCCTTTGCGCTCAAAATCATGGACGGCAACATGGTCGCCCAGGTGGCTGCCGCCGTGGAGGTGATGGACCAGCTCGGCTGGCTGGATGCAGGCCAGCGCGAAGCGCTGGCGCGGCGGCGCTCTGTGCACATCGTCAACGCCAAGGGGCTCACCGTGGGTGGCCGCCGCGCGGTGTTCAGTCTCCAGAAGACGGGCTGAGGCCCCGCGGCGCCCGAGAGGCGGCAAGAATTTGAGTAAAAAGTGCCGTCTCCGCGCTATCGATAAGCGCTCGAAGCTATAAAAAATGTAGCAAACGGTTCCGTGTCTGGCAACACATAGACCACGCCGGGCCCCTGCCCGAACAGCGGGGCGATGTGCTGGTTGTAGAACGCCTCGGGCGCATTCACGCAGCCATAGCTGATGCGCTTGTCGCGAGCGTTGCCGCTGGCCAGGCGCTGGTGGCGGCGTTCCGAGGCGCTGACGCTGCGCACCCGGTGCAGCGACACGGCCGAGTCGTAGTCGATCCACACAATGTCCTCCCCGCGCAGGTTGCGGCCCGGTTCGGTCACAAAGCGGCCTGCGGGCGTGGTGCGCTCCTCCGGCCGAATCTGCGTCAGCGGGCGCGTGCTCAGGTCGGGCGCCGACCGGTCGCCCCGTGCCGCGCCCAGCAGCACCGGCGCACTGCCCAGCCACTGCCCCTGGGCCGAAAACACATGGATGCGGGCCCAGGGCTTGTCGATCACTGCAAAAGGCAAGCCCTGGTGGTCGCCCGTGTCCGTGGCCCAGCGCACCAGCTGCCGGGCCGTGGCCGAGGCATCGGCAGGCAACGCCAGGGCGGCCAGAGGAGCCAAGGCCAACGTGCAACCCAGGGCGGAAAAGACAAGACGGCGGTTCATGGTGAAAACATGCAGGTCATCCAAACGCTGTGCCCCACCCACGGCCGATGAAACCGGCGCGGCGCAAGGCCAGCGCACCCGTGGAGCTGGCTTCGCTAGGTCGCCGGGTGCGTTCCCCTTCGGGGGAAGGCGCCGCGGGCGACTCAGGGGGGCTTTTCCCTCGGGGGGGGGCTATCTCCGTCAGCCAATGCCCCCAATAATGCCTGTACCCGCGACTCTTGCGAAGCACCCGCTTCCCCCTGGCCATGTTCGACCGCCTGCGCAAAGCCTTCAGCCCGTCCGCCGCCGCTGCCGCACGGCCCGTCACCAACAAGGAAGTGGCCCGTTGGGCCGCGTCGCAGCAGCTGGCCATCGTGCCATCGGCCACCGAGGGGCATTTCGACCTGGGCGGCGATGTAGGCGGCCACCCCTGGCGGCTGGAGTGTGGTGCCCCCACACGCGACTACGTGCGTGGCCTGGAGCTGCGCGGCCGCGCCGACGTAGGCGCCGACCCGGACGCCGCCGTGATGGTGCTCAATCGCTCCTTGCACGAGGCGCTGGAGGGCAGCGCCTACAACGCCATCACCGACACGCTGCAGACCACGGTAAACGCCAACCTGCCCGAAGAAATGCGCTGGCTGGCCATGTACGAAGAGATGACCTGGCCCGGCCTGCCCGCGTCCTTCCGCCAGCATTTTGCGGTGATTGCCGAGCGCATAGACGTGGCCCAGCGCTGGATCCATGCGCCCGTGGTGTCGCAGCTGCTCAACTTTCTGGAAGGCGAACACAGCGCTGTCCGTGCGCAGTCCCCCTTGGTGCTGATGCTGGTGCGCGGCAAGGTCTATCTGCGCATGGAGCACACCGAGCGCAGCCTGCCCGAGATCGCACACGCCACGCAGATGCTGTTGATAGGCGCGCAGGCGGCCATGCAGAACCTGCCGCCCATGTCGGTGGCAGGGCCGGATGATTTGCCGAATGTGGAGCGGTAGGGGGTTGAGCTGCATGCTCAACAGCAACCGGGCGTCGTGACCCCATTTATGGTTGCAAGCTTGCTCGCAAACAAGAATTTACGAAACGAGGGTTGGTCAATGTGCGACTTGTAGAGTCGGAACGACCATACCTGCGTTCTGCTTGGAGCCACCGGTCGCGACTGGTAAAAGCAGACACTCAACTGAAAAATAAGTGGCCTTCCTTGTGCGGCGCGAAGTAACGGAGTGGTCAGGTATCTAGTTGGAGCGTTACAGAAGGGTCTGAAGGTTTGTATGGATGCAGTGAGCCGCCGGATTCCCATACTTTTTGGCCACCCGGTAGCACAGGGCGACCATTCAGTTTGCCAACACTTTTGTTTCTGATCTGCCTATTCAAACGCGATGAAAATGCCGTGATTTTTTTGAAGTCCCACAAATTGACCTCCGCATGTTCTTCCTGAGCCTGTCAGATGTTTTGTGTGTGAGGCATAGCATGTCAACAAGGAGCATGAATGCCACGCAAGACGAAGACAACCGCAGCAGCGGACAAGGCGGCGCAGCCGCAATTCTCAGCCGCAGCGCTTGA